>NZ_JBSGXP010000046.1:0-52710 GCF_053610105.1 Kitasatospora sp. NPDC054939
GGCCGGACGGGCCTGCGGTTCGGGGTGGCGCGGATCCTCGGGCCGGCCCGGAGCTTCGACGCGGCGCCGATCCTCGGCGCGGAGCGGTCGGGGTGGCGCGGTCAGGGTGGCGCTGATCCTCGGCGCGGAGCGGTCGGGGTGGCGCGGTTCGTCAGACCTGGCCGGAGAAGATCGGCAGGTAGCCGCCGGACTGGCCGGCCGCCTTGGGGTGGTAGCTGTCGTCGACGGGCCAGGTGGTGCTGTGCAGCCAGGTGGTGCCGCTGCCGCAGATCTCGTGGGTACCGAAGATGCTGCGCACGTCACCGAAGGCGTTGCCCGCGTTCGCGGCACGCTTGGCGATCACCTCGTTCAGCAGGTCGGCCGCACTGTTGATGGCCGCGCGCTTGGTGTCCCCGATGCCGAAGATGCAGCTGCCGCCGACCTTGTACAGCCGCGGGTAACCCATCACCACCACGCGGGCGTTGGGCGCCTTCGCACGGATCGCCGAGTAGACCTGGTCGAGCTTGCCGGGCAGGGTGGTGGTGGCGTAGTTCTTGGCGGTGGCGACCGCGCTGAGGCAGGCGCTGTCGGATTCCAGCACGCAGGTCTGCATGGTGCTCGCAAAACCCGCGTCGTTGCCGCCGATGCTGATGCTGACCAGCGTGGTGCCCGAGTTGAGGGCCGACAGCTGGTTGTTGAGCACGTCTCCGGTTCTCGCGCCGGAACAGGCCACGAAGGTGAACGAGGACGGTGCGTGGGCCTTCTTCCACAGGTACGGGTACGCGTTGGTGCTCCGCTTGCAGCTGCCGCTGTCGGCGAGGTAGCTCCCTGCGCCGACGCCGGCGGAGTAGGAGTCGCCCAGGGCAACGTAGTTGACGGCGGCGGCGTTCGCGGCCGAGGCGGTGAAGAGCGTGGTCAGGGTGAGCACGACCGCGAGAGCGGCTACGGACAGGGCACGGGCAGGGCGCAGCATGACACCTCCACTGGTGATGCGGGTCACATTGGTGATACCAGGGAGTAGCTTCCTCGGGAAGCGGTCATGCCAAGGATATTGACGGTCCGTCTGACAGGCGGGGTGTGGCGTTTCGGTCGAGGGCCTCGCATCGGAGCGGCATCCTGGCCGGTCAGCACGGGTGCGGGGCCGGTGGGAACGGGTGCGGGCCGCCGGCGTCGGCGGGGCATGCAGCGCCGGCGTCAGGGGCGCGCGTCAGGGCATGCGTCGGCGCCCGCCCGCGGCGAGGCCGGCCGGGGCGGCACGCGGCGAGGCCGGCGGGGGCGGCGCGGCGGCAGGGCGGCACCCGACGCCGGGCGGCCCGGCCGAGGTCCGGGTCAGTGCTGGTCGGGGCGGGCGAGTGCACCGGGGAAGACGGTGCAGCCCTCGACCGGCAACTCCTCGATCGTCTCGTTGGCGGCGGCGGGCACGCCGAGCCGGCGAACGGCGGACGCCACCGCCACCCGCGCCTGCCGCAGGCCGGGGGCGCCCCAGCCGAGCAGTTCCACGGCGAGGCCGGGGGCGACCAGCAGCCGCCGGTAGTGCCGGCCCGAGGCCGGGTCCGGCACGCTCGGACCGACGGCCCGCAGGGCGGCCGTCATCCGCACCCGGGCGCACTCGTGGCCGCCGTTCGCGGAACCGACCCGGTCGTAGAGGTAGCCGAGGTAGTACGCCGGGCCGATCACCGCCTGGGCCTCCTCGCCGGCCTCCCGGGCGAGCGCGCTGCCCGGGTCGCCCGCGTCCTCCGGCTCCAGCGAGCCGCCGGGCAGCGAGACGATGCCGTCCTTGGGGTTGACCAGCGTGAGCACCCGGCCGTCGGGTGCGAACAGCCAGCCCCAGGACTGCTTCACCGTCAGCCCCGGCGGGACCGGTTCGCCCGGACGCCACGGCCACCCCGCGACGGGACGCCTGCGCACCCGTCCGAGCAGCTCGGCGACCTCCGCGCTGTACTCGATCCGGCTCATGCGTCCCCCCTTCGGTGTCGGGCGCGCCGGACCGGCGGTGCACGGGGAGGGCCTGCGGTGCGCGGTTCGGGGCGGAGCGGTCGGAGCCCGCGGCGCGGGGTGCCGCGCGCTCCTGCTGTTGATCTTCCCCGAAATCTTCCCCGAACAGGCGGTCGATGAACAGTCCCCAGCGCCGCTCGGTGGACGCCGGGGCACGTCGACCGCCGTCCGGGCGGACCCCGTACGCCCTGCGCGCGCCGCACTCACCTCATCGGCGGACCCCCTTCCGCGCCCCCGCCCGTTCCCCCGTCCGCCGGACCGCCGACCGGCCCCGGCGGCGGAAGCGGGAAGCCCGGCAGCGGTACCGCGCCCGGCGGGAACGGCATGCCCCGCACCGCGTCGGCGGCCAGCTCCGCCAGCACCTCGGGCACCGCCATCGGGCGCAGCCGCCCCTCCGCCAGCGCCCAGCCGCGGATCCGCTGGTTCCTCCCCGCGCCGGGATCGCCGTGCAGCAGCACCGCCCCGCCGCCGCCCGCGGCCACACCCACCGCGAGGGTGACGCAGAACGCCTCGGTCTCCCGTCCGCCCGCGAGCACCCGCCCGCCGGGCACCACCCGCAGCTCGGCTGCGGCGGTCAGCTCCTCGCCGTCCGCGGGCCCGTGGCAGCGCACGGTCAGCAGGTGGCGGCCGACCCCCGCGCCCTCGGCGAGCGCCAGGTGCACGGCGGCGACGTACCGCATCACCCCGGCCAGCCGGGCCGATACCTCCGGGCCGTCGCCGAGCGCCGTGAGCAGCGCCTCGCAGCCGATCGAGATCCGCACCCGGGCCCGGTGGTCGTCCACCAGCGCCGGCAGCAGTTCGGCCAGCCGCTCCCCCGCGTACACCAGCGGCTCCCCGACCAGCTCCGGATCGGCGGCGTACGCCACCCGGGCCGCGGCACTGCCCGGGTCCAGCCCGAACACCTCGCAGTAGTCCCGGTAGTCGGCCGGGTCGAGGACCCTCAGGTGCACCTCCACCCCCTGCGCGTGCATCGCCCGCAGCCGGGACTCCGTCCGCCGCAGGTAGGCCCGGTGGCCGCCGTCTCCGAACAGGCCGTACCGCCCCAGCCGGACGTGGGCCGCCGGATCGGCGACCAGGGCCACGGCCACCGGCTGCGGCGGCTCGCCCCGGGCCCGCCCCGTCCGGCGGTGCCGGGGCCCGCCGCCCGGGCCACCCGGACCTCCGGGCACCCGCGGTTCCCCGCCCCCGGTCGGGCCGCGCCGCGACCCGCCCGGCCCCGCCCCTCCGGACGGCACGCCTCCCGGCCGCCCCGCCCGCGGCCCGCGCACGGCACTCGCCCGCACCACGGAACCGATCGACCCCCGCACCACCGACATGGACCCGGCCACAGCAACACTCCTCACCCGAACAGGGACACGGACACGACCCGTCGGACGGGCCCGGAACACCCGGATCCGCCGACCCACGCAACCTACACACCGTCACTGACAATCGACGCTGAGCGACGGATCGGCGGAGGAGGCCGAGGAGGCGGAGCAGCCCCGCGGAGCGGGCCGGCGGGGGCGCAGGGGGCGTGCGGGGGGCGGGTTCCGGGAGGGGCGGGACGGCCGGGGTGTCCGTTTCGACGCGGGTTGTCGGTGGCGCCGGTTATGGTCGGGGACCATGCGACTGCTGCATACCTCCGACTGGCACCTCGGCCGCTCCTTCCACCGGGAGAGCCTGCACGACGCCCAGCGCGCCTTCCTCGACCACCTGGTGGCGGTGGTCGAGGCCGAGCACGTCGACGCCGTGCTGGTCGCGGGGGACGTGTACGACCGCGCGCTGCCCGGGCTGGACGCGGTCGCGCTCTTCGACGACGTGCTGCACCGGCTGGCGGCGCTCGGCGTGCCGACCGTTTTCATCAGCGGGAACCACGACTCGGCGCGCCGGCTGGGTGTGGGTGCGGGGCTGATCGGCCGGGCCGGCATCCACCTGCGGACGGATCCGGACGGCTGCGCGGAACCGGTGCTGCTGGCGGACGAGCACGGGCCGGTCGCGGTGTACGGGCTGCCGTACCTGGAGCCGGCGATGGTGCGCGAGCGCTTCGGGCTGGAGCGCGGCGGGCACGCGGCGGTGCTCGGGGCGGCGATGGAGCGGGTGCGGGCGGACCTCGCGGCCCGCCCGGCGGGCACCCGGGCCGTGGTGCTCGCGCACGCCTTCGTGACCGGCGGCGAGCCCAGCGACAGCGAGCGCGACATCGCGGTGGGCGGGGTCGCGGCGGTGCCCGCCTCGGTCTTCGACGGGGTGCACTACGCCGCGCTGGGGCACCTGCACGGCTGCCAGACGCTGGCCCCGCACCTGCGCTACAGCGGTTCACCGCTCGCCTACTCGTTCTCCGAGGAGACGCACCGCAAGTCGATGTGGCTGGTCGACCTGGCGGCCGACGGCTCGGTCACCGCCGAGCGGAGCCACTGCCCGCAGCCTCGCCCGCTGGCCTGCCTGCGCGGCACGCTGGAGGAGCTGCTGACCGACGAGCGGTTCGCGCCGCACGAGCAGTCCTGGGTGCAGGCCACCCTGACCGACCGGGCCCGGCCGGCCGAGCCGATGGAGCGGCTGCGCCGGCGCTTCCCGCACGCCCTCCAGCTGCTGTTCGAGCCGGAGGGCCCGGGGGCGGACACCGCGCAGTCGTACGCGGCGCGGGTCAGCGGGCGTTCCGACCTGGAGATCGCCGAGGGCTTCCTGCGGCACGTCCGGCAGGGCGTGGCACCGGCGGCGGAGGAGCTGGACTGGCTGCGCGACGGCTTCGAGCGCATCCGCGAGACCACCGACCGCAGGGCGGAGCTGCCCCGATGAGACTGCACCGGTTGACGGTCACCGCCTTCGGCCCGTTCGCGGGCACCGAGCGGGTGGACTTCGACGCGCTCGCGGCCGGCGGCCTGTTCCTGCTGCGCGGGGCGACCGGCGCGGGCAAGAGCAGTGTGCTGGACGCGGTCTGCTACGCGCTGTACGGCGAGGTGCCCGGCACCCGGCGGGCCAACCGGCTGCGCAGCGACCACGCCGATCCGGCCGTGCTGACCGAAGTGCACCTGGAGCTGACGCTCGGCGGGCGCCGGCTGCAGATCGTCCGGCTCCCGGAGCAGCTGCGGCCCAAGCGCCGGGGCGAGGGCTGGACCACCGAGCGCGCGCAGACCCTGCTGCGGGAGTGGGTGCCCGACACCGGCGGCGGCGCGCCCGGCTGGCAGCCGCTCAGCAAGTCGCACCAGGAGGCCGGGGAGGAGATCCACCGGCTGATCGGGATGAGCCGTGAGCAGTTCTGCCAGGTGGTGCTGCTGCCGCAGGGGGACTTCGCGCGCTTCCTGCGGGCCGATTCGGTCGAGCGCGGCAAGCTGCTGAACCGGCTGTTCGACACCGAGCGGTTCGGGCAGGTCGAGTCCTGGCTAGCCGAGCAGCGGCGGGCACAGGAGGCGGCCGTGCAGGCGGGCCGGCGCCGGCTGCGGGACCTCGCGGGCCGGGCCGAGCAGGCCGCGGGCCCGTTCGGCGAGCCCGCGGCCGACTGGGTGCCGCCGGAGGACGAGGCGGACCGCTTCACCGGCGACCTCGCCGCGGACGTCCTCGGCTGGGCCGCGGTGCTGCGCAGCGGCGCCGCGGAGCAGCTCGCGGTCGCCGGGGTGGGGCTGGCGGAGGCCGAGCGGGCGCACCGTGAGGCCCAGCGGGCCCGGGCCGCCGAGGACGGGCTGGCCGCACTGCAGCGCCGGCACCGGGAGGCGGCGGTGGAGGCCGCCCGGCTCGCCGAGGCGGGTGCCGGGCTGGCCGGGGACGCCCGTCGGCTGGCCGCCGCGCAGGCCGCGGTGGGGGTCGAATCGGTGCTGCGGCTCCGGGAGGGCGCCGCCGTGGCGCACCGGGCGGCCCGGCAGGAGGAGCAGCGGCGCCGGGAGGCACTGGCCGGCGCCCCGGGGCCGGACGCGCCGGGGCTCGCCCGGGCCGAGGCCGCCGAGCTGGCCGGGGCGGAGCAGCGGCTGCGGGCCGAGGTCGTCCGGCTGGAGGCGGCCGAGGCCGAGGAGCGGCGCTGCGCCGTGCTCGGCCGGGAGCAGGAGCGTGCGGACGCCGAGCGGCGCCGGGCCGAGGAGCTGGCCGAGGAGGCCCGCGACTGGCTGGCCGAGTTCGACGGCCGGCTCGCCGCGCTGCAGGACGAGCAGTCCGCGGCGCAGTCCGCGGGTGCGCGGGTGGAGCAGGTGGACGCCCGCCGCACGGAGACCACCGGACGGCTGGCCGCGGCCCGGCGCAGGGACGAGCTGCGGGCCGGGATCGGCCGGTCCGAGGACGAGGTGCGGGCGTTGCGCGACCGCTTCCAGGACGCCCGCGAGCACAGCCAGGAGCTGCGCGAGCGCCGGCTGGCCGGGATGGCCGCCGAGCTGGCCGCGCAGTTGCTCCCGGGCGAGCCGTGCCGGGTCTGCGGGTCGCCGGAGCATCCGGCGCCGGCCCGGCCGACGGGCGGCCAGGTCGGCGCGGCGGACGAGGACCGCGCCCGCGCCGCGCAGAGCGCCGCCGAACGGGACCTGGCCGTCGCGGACCAGCGGCTGACCGCCCTGCGGGTGGAGGAGGCCGCCGCGGCCGGGGCGGCGGGCACCGAGAGCGCCGACGACCTGGCGGCCGCCCTGCAGGCCCTGGAGCTGGAGCACCGGACGGCGCTGCGGGCGGCCGACGCACTGGGCGCGGTCGGCCGGCAGATCGAGCGCCTCACCGGGGACCAGCAGCGCCGGCTGGCCGAGCTGCGCGAGACCGGCGAGCGCGCCGCGGTGCTGACGGACCGGATCGAGGCACTGCGGGCCGAGGAGCGGGAGCTGGCCGACCGGGTGGCCGCCGCCCGGGGCGACGCCCGCTCGGTGGCGCACCGGGCGGCTGCGCTCGGCCGGCTGGCCGATGCGGTCGGCGGGCTCGCCGAGGCGGCCCGGGCCTGCGCGGAGACGGCCGGGCGACTCAAGGACGCGGACGGCGAGCTGGCGGGTGCCGCGGTCGCCGCCGGCTTCCCGACCGCCGAGGAGGCCCGGGCGGTGCTGCTGTCCCCGCGCGAGCGGGCGGAGCTGGAGGCCCGGATCGACCGGCACCGGTCGGCGCTCGCCGCGGTGGAGCAGCAGCTCGCCCTGCCGGAGCTGGTCGCGGCGGCGGCGCACCCGCCGGCCGATCCCGCCGCGGCCGAGGCCCGGCTGCGGGCCGCCACCGACCGGCTGCGGCGGGCCCATGCGGCGCAGGAGGCGGCCCGCGAGCGCTGTGCGGCGCTGGCGGCGATCGGGGCGCAGCTGGCGGAGCTGGCCGGTTCGCTGGCGCCGGTGCTGGCCCGGTTCGGGCGGATCAACCGGCTGGCGGGCCTGGCCGCCGGGACATCCCAGGAGAACCGGCTGCGGATGCGCCTGGAGTCGTACGTGCTGGCGGCCCGGCTGGAGCAGGTCGCGGCGGCGGCGAGCGACCGGCTGGTCCGGATGTCGGGCGGCCGCTACACGCTCGTCCACAGCGACGACCGCAGCGGCGGCAACCGTCGCTCGGGGCTGGCGCTGCGGGTGGTCGACGCCTGGACGGGCACCGAGCGCGACACCGCGACGCTCTCCGGCGGCGAGAGCTTCTTCGCCTCGCTGGCCCTGGCGCTCGGCCTGGCCGACGTGGTGACGGACGAGGCGGGCGGCATGCCGCTGGACACGCTCTTCATCGACGAGGGCTTCGGCACGCTGGACGAGCACGCGCTGGAGGAGGTGATGGACGTCCTGGACGGCCTGCGGGAGCGGGACCGCGCGGTCGGCATCGTCAGCCACGTCGCCGATCTGCGCAGCCGCATCCCGGCCCAGCTGCTGGTGCGCAAGGGCCGCAACGGCTCGACCCTGAGCCTGGGCCGCCGCGAGGACGCCTGACGTCCGACGGCCGCCGGTCCGATCCGGACCGCGGTCGGAGTCGGGGCCGCGGGAATGGGGCCGGGAAAGGCGGGTCAGCCGGAGCAGGCGATCCGCTGGGCCTGCTGCCAGGTGCAGACCGGGCAGAGGGTGCTGCCCGGCTCGTCGGCCGGCAGCTCGGTCGGTTCGCCGCACAGCACGCAGTCGGCCCTGGGCCCGGCCGACGCCGGGTCGTGGGTCAGCGCGCGGACCGCACCGCTGGGGGCGACGGCGCAGACCGGCCCGTCCGCACCGCCCCGGACACCGCCCACCTCGCCGTGCCCGTTGCCGTCCATGCCGCCGATCGCGTCCTCGTGCGGTGCGCTGTCGCGGAGTTCGCTCATACCGTCTTCCTACTCCGCACCCGCCCGGCCCGGCAAGGCCCGGGCAGCCGGGCCCCGCCCCGGGCCCCCTGCCCCGAGCCCCCGCCCGGGCCCCGGGTACGGTGGCCGCCATGTCCGACTCGCCGCTGCAGCGCCGGCTGCAGGCCGCCCGCGCCGCCTCCCCGACCTACCCCGAGGTGGGCGCCACCCGGGAGTCCCGCCTCCCGGCGGGCTATGCGCACCTGCGGCGGCGGATCCACCTCGGCCACGGCCCGGAGGTGCTGGAGCGGGCCGGGCGCTACGTCCTCGCCTGGGGCAGCCAGCTCGGGACGGGCTTCGCCGTGCACCCGCACGCACCGGCCGAGCCCGGGGCGACCGTCCTGCTGCGGCTCGGCCTGCCCGGCCTGCGCCTGCCCCGGCTGGTGATCCCCTGCCGGGTCGTCTGGACGGTCGACGAGCCCGACCGGATCGGCTTCGGGTACGGGACGCTGCCCGGCCACCCGGAGTGCGGCGAGGAGGGCTTCCTGGTCTCGATGGACGACGCCGGCGAGGTCTGGTTCGAGGTGGTCGCCTTCTCCCGGTTGAGCGCCTGGTACGCCCGGCTCGGCCGGCCGGTGTCGGTCCTCTGCCAGTACCTGGCGATCGAGCGCTACCTCGCCGCGGTGGCCGCGTTCGCGGCCCGGCCCGCGCCCGCGGGGGCGTAGCGCGGGCCGTCCGCGACACGTGGGCCCGGCCGGGAGGACTAGTCGGTCCGGAGGGGGTTGGCCGCCGGTCAGCCGAGGAAGCTGAGCCGGACGGTGCGGTGCGGGTTGTCGCCGTTGGTGTCCACCAGGACGACCGACTGCCAGATACCCAGGGCCATCCGGCCGCCGATGACGGGCAGCGTGGCGTGCGGGGCGACGAGGCCGGGCACGACGTGGTCGCGGCCGTGGCCGGGGCTGCCGTGCCGGTGGCGCCAGCGGTCGTCGGCGGGCAGCAGGTCGCGCAGGACGGCGAGGAAGTCGTGGTCGCTGCCGGCCCCGGTCTCCAGGACGGCGATGCCGGCGGTGGCGTGCGGGACGAAGACGTTGAGCAGCCCGTCGCGTCCGACGGCCCGTTCGTCCAGGAAGGCGGCACAGCGGTCGGTGATGTCGAGCGCGACCTCGTGGCTGCCGGTGGTGATCTCGATGGTGGTGGAGTGGAAGGTGCCGGTGGTGTTGGTGTGGTCCGCCATGCCGCCATCCTCTCCGACCGCGGCGGGCCCGGTGACCCGCACCGCCGGGCGACCGCGGGCCGCGGCGGGCGCCCCCCGGCCGGGGCCCGGGCCGGCTGCGGGGACGCCGAAGACCCGACGGTCGCTCTGGTCCGTCGGGCCGGTTGTGACGCCGGTGGGCGTCGGGGCGGTGCCGTGCCGGGGCGCACCCCGGACGGCGCCCTAGCTGTGTCCGCGGCCGCCGAACAGGGTCCGCCGGAGACGGCGCAGGGGCGCCATCAGCGACACCCGGGCCGTCCGTCGCTGCCGTGCCGCCGGGGAGGCGGTGCCGCGCGGCGTCAGCTCCCTTATCAGCCCGAGTGCCTCGGCGGTGTCCACCGCCGGGAGCGCGGGCGCGCCGAGCACAGCCAGGTGCCGCTCGATCCTGCGGCCGGTCGTGCCGACACCGCACTGGATCGCGGGCACGCGGGGCCGCGTCCGCACTTGCATGTGTTCCATCAGTTTCCCACCCCTACGAGGCGCCAGGGCCGTGAGGCGAAGACTATCCGTGACTGACAGCCTTCGCGCAACCGTCCTGGTGTCCTGCCACCGTACCGCGCGGCAGGAACTGACGTTGCACCAGGGGCCGTCGGCTCCGGTCACGACTACGCATCAATGATGGTGCACGACCCGCGGCAGGTCACCGGGGTCCGGGGGCACCGGCCCGGCGCTCGCCGGCGGCCCCGCGCGCCGGGCGCGTGGTCACCTCCCGGGGCCGGGCGGAGCGCGCGGACGGCGAGCCGGAGCAGGTGGGCGGGCTTCCTATAGAGGGGAGCGCCCCTCCGGACGGTAAGAAGCACCCCTGCGGCGGGCGCAGTCGCCACAGGAAGTCCGACAATCACTTCAGGAAGTGAACACATATGAGGGATTGACTCGGCTCCAGCCTACAAGCAATATCTTCCTCGACAGTCGGAGCTCCGCACGCACCGCGGGCGCGTTCGACTGGTGAAGGGACTCCGGCTCTCCCGGTGAGTCACTGCCCGGCCGCCTCGACGCTGCGGCGGCCCGGCTCACCGGGGTGCGCGGACGGCGGCCGGTCGTAGAGGGTCGGCCGGGCCGCCACCCGGCTGCCGGTGCCGCCCTGCTCAGGGCGCGGCACCGGCGGTTCCGGACCCTCCCGGGCCCCGGTCGGCCGCGCCGCCGCGGCCCGCCCGCGGTGCCGGTACGGCGGGGTGCGCTCGGTAGACTCTGCCGCCGTGCCAGTCCTCCTCAGCATCGTGCTCCCCGTCCACGGCGTGGAGCAGTACCTGCCGCGCTGCCTCGACTCGATCCTCGACACCGACCCCGCCGCGGAGTCGCGCTTCGAGGTGATCGCGGTGGACGACCTCACCCCCGACCGCTGCGGCGGGATCCTGGACGAGTACGCGGCCCGCGACCGGCGGCTGCGGGTGCTGCACCTCACCGAGAACCAGGGCCTCGGCGGCGCGCGGATCGCCGCCCTGCCCGAGGTGCGCGGCGAGTACGTCTGGTTCGTGGACAGCGACGACTGGCTGCCCGACGGCACGGTGGCGGCGCTCCTCGCCGAGCTGGAGACCGAGCGCGGGCTCGGCACCGACGTCCTGCTGACCGGCTTCGACCACGTCTACCCCGACGGCAGCGGCGAGTCCAACCCCTGGCGGCACGTGCTGGCCGGCTCCCCGCTGGAGCGGGGCTGCACCGCCGCCGAGCACCCGGCGCTGTTCCAGTCCGTCATGTCGGTCTGGAACAAGGTGTTCCGCTTTGACTTCCTGCGCGGCCTCGACGTCGCCTTCGGGCGCGGCTTCTACGAGGACATCTCCGTCACGTACCCGGCGCTGCTGACCGCGGGGCGGCTGCGCTACCTCGACCGCAGCTGCTACCACTACCGCCGCGGCCGGCCGGGGGCGATCACCAGCACCGCCTCCCCCCGGCACGCGGACGCCTTCGCCCAGTACGACGCGATCTTCGCGTTCCTGGACCGGGTCGAGCGCGAGGGCCGGCCGGTTCCGGCGGACCTGCGCCGGCTGGTCTTCGACCGCACCGTGAAGCAGGCGCTGACCCTCTACGACAGCCCGGGGCTCGTCCCGGTCGAGCTGCGGCCGGACTTCTTCCGCCGGATCGCCGACCACTTCGCCCGCCACCGCCCGGCCGGCTACCACTTTCCCGGCGGCCTGCGCGGCGTGCAGTACCGGCTGGCGGCGCGCGGCTCCCGGCGGGCGTACGGGCAGCTGCGGCGCACCGGGCAGCTGCCGCGCCGGATCAAGCGCGGCATCGGGGCCGTCCGCGGGCGCTGACCCCGCCGCCCCCGACGTGCGAACGGGGTCCGTACCGGGTGCACCGGTACGGACCCCGCGGCCCTGCGACGGCGGCCGGGCCCCGGGGGGGGCCGGCCCGGAGGGGATCAGCCCTGGCGGGCGGCCAGGAACTCGTCGAAGGTCAGCTCGCCGTCGTGGTTGGTGTCCATCTGGCGGATGATCGTCTCGGCGACCGAGATGGACGTGGTGAGGTCGCCCAGCTCGCGCGCGACCTTGGCGTACTCGGCGGCGGTGATCCGGCCGTCGCCGTTCACGTCGTACTTGTCGAAGGCCGCGCGGACCGTATCGATGTCAGCCATGGGTTTCCCCTCCTGAAGGAGCCTGGGGATTTCGCAGGCTCGGGTGCTTTCCGACGGCCGTACCCTACCCGGCCGTGGTGAGCGCCACGGCTGCCGGGAGTGGACGGGCGCGGGGGTGGGTGTCGTAGTCTGCGGGTCTGATCTCGGCCCGGCCGGGAACCCGGCGGCTGCCGCCGCATGTTCAGGCCCGGGCACCTCCCGGGCGCGTTCGTCCAGGGAGGGACCATGCTCGACCTCGCCACCCGGCTGGTACTGAAACCGCTGTCGCGGGCGATCTGGCGGCCGGACATCCAGGGCCTGGAGAACGTCCCGCGCAAGGGCGGCGTGATCCTGGCCAGCAACCACCTCTCGTTCATCGACAGCGTGGTCATCCCGCTGGCCGCCCCGCGCCGGGTGCACTTCCTGGCGAAGGCCGAGTACTTCACCGGCACCGGGATGAAGGGCCGGCTCTCCAAGGGCTTCTTCGAGGGGATCGGCGCGGTCCCGGTGGAGCGCGGCACCTACCGCTCCGCGCAGGCCTCGCTGGAGTCGGCGCTGGCGATCCTGGAGGCGGACAAGGCCTTCGGCATCTACCCGGAGGGCACCCGCTCGCTCGACGGCCGCCTCTACCGCGGCAAGACGGGCGTGGCCTGGCTGGCGCTGACCGCCGGGGTGCCCGTGGTGCCGGTGGCGCTGGAGGGCCCGGAGGACATCCTGCCGGTCGGCAAGCGCGTCCCGCGGCTGCGCAGGGTGACGGTGAAGTTCGGCGAGCCGCTGCACTTCGACGAGCTGCACGGGCAGGCCCGCTCGGGCAAGGCCCGCCGCCAGGTCACCGACGAGGTGATGCGGGCGATCCAGCGGCTCTCCGGCCAGGAGGTCGCCGAGAGCTACAACGAGGTCCCCAAGGCCGCCTGACCCTCCCCGGCGCCCACCCCGGGCCCGCCCGGACCGCGACCGCCCGGACCGCGACCGCTCAGGCCGCGACCGCCGGCGCCTCGCGCCGCAGCAGCGCCGCGTACCGGCCGTCGGCCGCGACGAGCTCCTCGTGGGTGCCCCGCTCGACCACCTCGCCCCCGTCCAGCACCACGATCAGGTCTGCGGCGCGGACGGTGGAGAGCCGGTGCGCCACGGTGATGGTGGTGCGGCCCGCGGACAGGGTGTCGACGGCCTGCTGGACGGCCCGCTCGGTGCGGTTGTCCAGCGCGCTGGTGGCCTCGTCCAGGATCAGGACGGGCGGGTTGCGCAGGATCGTCCGGGCGAGCGCGAGGCGCTGCTTCTCCCCTCCCGAGAAGCGGTAGCCGCGCTCGCCGACCAGGGTGTCGTAGCCGTCCGGCAGTGCGGCGATCACCTCGTGGATCTGGGCGGCCCCGGCGGCGGCGGCCAGTTCGGCGTCGGTGGCGTCCGGCTTGGCGAAGCGCAGGTTGTCGGCGACCGAGGCGTGGAAGAGGTAGGTCTCCTGGGCGACCACGCCCACGGTCCTGGCCAGCGTGTCGAAGGAGAGCTCGCGCACGTCCACGCCGTCGATGGTGACCCGGCCGCCGGACACGTCGTACAGCCGCGGGACGAGGTGGCTGAGCGTCGTCTTGCCGGAGCCGGTGCCGCCGACCACGGCGAGCGAGCTGCCCGCGGGGACGCACAGGTCGATGCCGGCCAGGGTGGGCCGCTCCTGCGCGGGGTCGTAGCGGAACTCGACGCCCTCGAAGCGGACCTCGCCGCGGATCCGCTCGGGCTCCACCGGGTGCTCCGGCTCGGCGATCTCCACCGGCAGGTCCAGGTACTCGAAGATGCGGTGGAACAGCGCGAGCGAGGCCTGCACCTGCACGCCGGTGGAGAGCAGGCTGACGGTCGGGCGGAACAGCCCCTGCTGCAGCGAGACGAAGGCGACCAGGGTGCCGATGGAGACGATCGGCTCGCCGCCGGCCGCCGCCAGGCCGGCCGCCCAGTAGATCAGCGCGGGCATCGCGGCCATCACGACGTGGATGGTGTTCATCCGCCAGCGCCCGGCCATGCTGGTGCGCACCTCCAGCTCGGCCAGCTGGTCGGACTGCTCGGTGAACTCCCGGGCCAGCGAGTCGGAGCGGCCCATGGTGCGGCCGAGCAGGATGCCGCTGACCGAGAGCGACTCCTGCACGGCGGCGCTCATCGCGGCGAGCTGCTTCTGCCGCTCGGCGGTGATCCGCTTGCGCTCCCCGCCGACCCGGCGGCTGATCCAGACGAACAGCGGGAGCAGCAGCAGCGAGACGACCGTCAGCCGCCAGTCCAGCGCGGCCATGGCGACCACCGAGGCGAGGACGCCGGTGAAGTTGGAGACCAGCGAGGTCGCGGTGGAGGTGACGGTCGACTGCATGCCGCCGATGTCGTTGGCGATCCGGGACTGCACCTCGCCCGTCCGGGTCCGGGTGAAGAAGGCCAGCGACATCCGCTGGAGGTGCCCGTAGACGGCGGTGCGCAGGTCGTGCATGACGCGCTGGCCGACGGTGGTGGAGATCAGCGTCTGCAGCACGTTGAAGATGCTGCCGACCACGGCGGCGGCGATCATGCCGAGCGCCAGCAGGCTGAGCAGCCCGGTCCGGCCCTGCGGGATCGCGGTGTCGAGCACGGCGCGCAGCAGGAACGGCGAGATGACCGAGACCACCGCGGAGGCCGCCACCAGCAGGCCGACCACCGCGAGCCGGCCGCGGTAGGGGCGGAACAGCGCGAGGATGCGGCGCAGCTGGGCGGGGGGCCGGGGCTCGCCCTCGGTCGGGGCGGGCGGGGTCCAGGCGATGCCGTCTGGTCTCAAGGGCGGGTCTCCCGGGGTCGGGCGGGCGGGCGCACGGGCGGGCGGCCCGTGCCGGCACAGCGAGGATAGCTCATAGTTAGCGAAGCTAATATTGAGGTACCTACTATTCCCGCCGCGCCCGACCGGCGCCCGTCAGTCGGTGCGGTAGGTGCGCGCCGCCTTCGAGGAGACCGCCCCGAGCCGGCCGCTGGGCAGCAGCCGGGCCGCCGCCACCGCGAGCTTGTACCGCTTGCCCGGGACGGACAGCGAGCGGCCCCGGGCCAGGTCGCGCATGGCCTCGTCGACCACGCGCTCGGCGGAGAGCCAGCTCCAGGCCGGGATGTTGCCGGTGCCCATGCCGGCCCGGGCGTGGAACTCGGTGCGGGTGAAGCCCGGGCAGAGCGCCAGCATCCGCACACCCGTCCCGCCGAGGTCGCGCAGCACGCCCTGGGTGAAGCTCACCACCCACGCCTTGCTCGCGCCGTACGTGCCGCGGGGGAGGAAGGCCGCCACCGAGGCGACGTTGACGATCGCGCCGCGCCGGCGCTCGCGCATGCCCGGCAGGGCGGCGGTGGTCAGCCGCAGGATCGCCTCGATGTGGACCTTCAGCATGGCGAGTTCGTCGTCGAGCGGGACGGTGAGGAAGGCGCCCTTGTTGCCGAAGCCCGCGTTGTTGACCAGCAGGTCG
The DNA here is from genome assembly GCF_053610105.1 of Kitasatospora sp. NPDC054939. Lineage (NCBI taxonomy): Bacteria > Bacillati > Actinomycetota > Actinomycetes > Kitasatosporales > Streptomycetaceae > Kitasatospora > Kitasatospora sp. NPDC054939. The sequence goes on from NZ_JBSGXP010000046.1 coordinate 15,366, forward strand.
ACGGGGCGCCCGGCGTCCGCGAGGCGGGCCTCGACGGCCGCGATGCCCTCCTCGGTGGCGAGGTCCGCGGTCAGCACCTCGGTCTCCACCCCGTACGTGGCGGCGAGTTCGGCGGCGGAGCTCTCCAGCCGCTTCGTGTCCCGGGCGACCAGGACGAGGGAGTGGCCGCCGCGGGCGAGCTTGCGGGCGAAGGCGGCGCCGATGCCGGCCGTGGCGCCGGTGATCAAGGCAGTGGTCATGCCCCTGACCGTACCGACTCCCCGGGGTGACGGTCAGCCACCCCGGGTCACCTGTGACGCAGAGTACCGGGGTGGCACCATATGGTTCGTACCCGTATCGTCGGTGGAGGGGCACCGCCGGACCGGCGGTGACACTTCGATGAGGAGGCATCCGATGCTTGCTCAGACCATGCGGACGACGCACGCCACGGCGGCCGAGGCCGATGCGCTCACCATGCTGATGACGGAGGACGAGGCGGCCGTCAGCGACGCGCCCACGTACCAGCCCGAAGCCGCCGGCGTGCTGATCGCGCTGCTGCTGCTGTCGCCGAAGCAGCCCACCGAGAAGCCCACCCGGTAGCCGAGACCGGCCGCCGGTCCCCTTCCCAGGAGACCACCACCCATGCCATTCGCCGATACCTCACTCCGCGACGAGTACGCCGCGGCAGTCGAGCGGGTGGCGGGCCGCACCCTCGACGCCCTCCGCGGCGCCGGGGGTGCGGCCGCGCTCGCGGACCCGGGACAGCCGGTGCCCCGCTCGCTGCTGGCCGCCGCACGGGTGCTCGGACCCGACCTGTTCGCACCGCAACTCCTCGGCGGCGCACCGCCCGACGACGACACCGCGGCCCTGGCCGACGCGGCGCTGCGGGCCTTCCCCGCACAGCCCGTACCCGCCGGGCCGGGGCAGGATCCGGAGCAGGACCCGGCCCGGCTGGTCGGCGCCTGGCAGGCCTGGGCGACCGCGCGGCTGCTCGGCCACCCCGCACCGCCGCCCGAGTACGCGCCCGCGCCCCGGCCGCACGCCTGGCAGCCCTGGTCGGTACGGATGGCCCAGCTCTCCGCGCTCGCCCTGCCCGGCCTGGACAGCCCGCTGCACCGGATCGCCCGCGCCCACCCGCAGGCGCTCGCCCGCGGCGCCGTCCGCTCGATGCTGCGTCGCGACCACCGCACCACCGTCCGGCTGGCCCGCTGGCTCGCCTGGCACCGCGCCGAGGGCAAGCCGCTGCCGCTGGACGTGGAGCCGCTGCTCGAACGGCTGCACTTCGTCGGCGACGGCAGCGCCCGGACCGGACTCGAACTCGCCGTCGCCGACGCCCTGCTGGGGCGCAGCCGCGGGGACGGAGCAGCAGCATGACCGACACCGCGGTCCTGGCCACCGCCCAGCGGCTCGGCGCCCGCGCGCTGGACTGGCTGCACGCCTCGCACCGGCTCGGCTTCGGCCGGCTGCCGGACGACGCCGTCCCCGACCTGGCCGACCCGAACGACGTCTACAAGCCGCTCGGCGAGGTCGCGCTGGCCGCCTCCCTGGTGCTGCGCGAGACCGTGACCGGCCCGCGGGAGGCCGCCGCCGCCCGCGAACTGCTGGACTTCGCCTGGGAACAGCTGCGCGAGGGCGACCTCCTGTACGAGCGCCAGCTGCGCAACCCGGTCATGACCGATCCGCTGGAGACCTACGCCCACTTCGCGCGGGCCGGCCACCGGCACCCGCCCCTGGAGCAGTTGCTGGACTCGCTGGGCCGGCTCAGGGCCGTCCACGCGGCGGAGATCCAGGCGAACCGCCGGCTCGCCGTCGCCAACGCCCGGCGGGTGGCCGGCCTCGCCCACCGGCCGGACTGGGCCGCGCTGGCCGCCGGCACCTGGCTCGGCGCCACCCCCGAGCCGTGGACGGCGACCTGGATGAACGGCTACCAGGTCACCCACACCGTCTTCCACCTCACCGACTGGGGTGCGCGCCCGGAGGGCCTGCCCGAGCCGATGCGCGACTACGTGCGCGACTGGCTGCCGGCCTGGATCGACATCTGGCTGGAGATCGGCCAGTGGGACCTGGTCGGCGAACTGCTCGCGGTCGACTCCTGCATCGGCGAACCGGTCGCCGGGCCGCAGGGCTGGGACGCGCTGGCCGCCGTCCAGCGCGCCGACGGGCTGATGCCGTGCGACAGCACCACCCCTGTCCCCGACGACCCGGCCGAGGCGTTCCGCGCGCACGAGCACACCGCGGTGGTCGCCGTCGCGGCCTCCACCATCACCCTCGCCCGGGCCGTCGGCGCGGGCGCGGCGGCCTGAGCCGGTGGGCGTACTCGCCGTGGTCCGGCCCGAGGTGCTCGTGCGGGCGGCCGGCCCGCACGCCACCGCCGTCATCGTGGCCGCCGCCCGCGGCGGCGAGCAGGCCGTGCACTGCCACGGGCTGACCGCCCGGGACGGCGTGCCGTGCACCCCCGACACCCGCTTCGAACTCGGCTCGGTCAGCAAGACGTTCACCGCCCTGCTGCTCGCCGCGCTGGCCGCGGAGGGCCGGGTCGCGCTCGCCGATCCGGTCGAGCGGCACCTGCCGCCGCACTGGCGGCCGGCCGCGGTGCCGGCCGGGGAGCCGATCCGCCTGCTCCACCTGGCCACCCACACCTCCGGCCTGCCCAGGCTGCCGCCCGGCCTGCTGGCCACGGCCGCGCCCACCTGGTTCAGCAACCCGTACGCGGGGTTCGACGACGGGCGGTTGCGCCGCGCACTGGGGCGGACCACCGTACGGGTCGGGCCCGGCACCCGGATGCGGTACTCCAACTACGGCGTCGGGCTGCTCGGCCGGGTGCTGGCCGAGTCCGCCGGCACGACGTACCCCGTGCTGCTCGCCGACCGGCTCTGCGGCCCGCTCGGCCTCACCGCCACCGGCTGCTCCCCCGACGCCCCGGGGCTGGCGACCGGCCACCGGCGCGGGCGCCCGCTGCCGCCGTGGCGCATCCCCGGGCTGCCGGGTGCCGGGGCCGTCCGGGCCGGCGGCGCCGACCTGCTGCGCTACCTGCGCGCCCATCTCGACCCGCCGGCGGGGCCGTTGGGCACCGCACTGGGCGAGGTGCAGCGGCCCCGGCTGCGGCTGCCGTGCTCGGCCGACCGGCTCGCCCTGGTCTGGAACCACCGGCGGGTGGGCGAGCGCGCGTACTGCTTCCACGCCGGCGCCACCCGCGGGTTCAGCGCCTTCGCCGGCTTCTGCCCGCAGAGCGGCACGGCCCTCGCCGTCCTCGCCAACTGCGGCCCCGCCCTCGACGGCCGCTTCGTCCAGGCCGGGTACGAGGCGTTGAAGCGGCTCTCCGCCTGACGGACCCGCGGGGCGGCGGCCCCGCGGGTCCGCGGCCGGCTGTGACGCAGCGTCAGTTCTTCTTGCGGGCGGCGGTGTCGGCCTCTCCCCCGGCACCGACCGGCCGCAGCCGGTCCGCGGCGGTGGCCTTCAGCTGCGGGGCCAGCCTGGCGACATCCCGGGCGCCGACGGTGGCGATCAGGCCCGGCAGCACCCAGCGGACGGGCTGCATCGCGCGCAGCCACGCCTGGGCGTAGACGTGCGGGGAGCGGCGGGCCAGCCCGGCCACCAGCCGGTCCACGGCCGGGTCCAGCGGGTACGTCTTGTTGGCGGGCCAGGGCAGCCGGGCGCGCATCTGCTTGAGGACGGTGTCCTGGTCGGCGCCGCGCACCATGTCGGTGTCGGTCCAGCTGAGGTAGCCGACGCCCACCCGGACGCCCTGGTGGGCCACTTCGGCGCGCAGCGCGTGGGCGAAGGACTCCACGCCGGCCTTGCTGGCGCAGTAGGCGCTCATCAGCGGCGCCGGGGTCAGCGCGGCGAGCGAGGCGATCTGCAGCAGGTAGCCGCGGCTCTCCACCAGGGCCGGCAGGAAGGCCCGGGCGGTGGCCACGCTGCCGAGCAGGTTGACCTCGATGACGCGGTTGAAGGCGCGCGGGTCGCTGCCCAGCAGCGGGCCGCCGAGGGCGATGCCGGCGTTGGCCACCACGGCGTCGATCCGGCCGTAGTGCTCCTGGATCGCGCGGGCGGTCGTCCCGAGGGCGTCGACGTCGGTGACGTCGGCCTCCCAGGAGGTGGCGTCCGGGCCGCAGAGCGCGGCGACGGCCTTGAGCTCGGCGGGCTCCAGGCCGACCAGGGCGACCTTGGCGCCGCGCTCGGCGAGCTTGCGGGCAAGGGTCGCACCGACGCCGCGGGCGGCCCCGGTGACGACGACGACCTGGGTGGAGAGCGGCGGGACGGGGGCGTTCATGCCGTGGCCTTCCTCTCGGCGGGGGCGGTCGGGCGGGCGGGGCGACGGGCGGACGGCACGGCGGCGGCCTCGGCAGCCGGCTCGGCAGCCGGCTCGGCGGCGAGGTGCAGTCCGGCCATCCGGCGGATCTCGGCGGCGACCTCGTCGGGCCGCTCGACCGGCGCCATGTGCCCGGCGCCCGGCAGCAGGAGCAGCCCCTGCGGGTCGGGCAGGGCGGCGGCGATCCGGTGCGCGTGCACCGGAGGGGTGAGCCGGTCGTCGGTGCCGACCACGACGGAGGTCGGCGCGGCGAGCCCGGCCAGGCCCGCGGTGACGTCCAGGGTCTCCAGGACGCGCGCCCAGTGGGCGCGGACCGCGGTCGGGCAGGCGTGCACCACCCGGGCGGTGGCCTCGACCCGGCCGGCCGGGGTGGCGGCGCCCATGGTCGCGTACTTGAGGGCGGCGCGGCTGACCGGGGTGACCGGGCCGAGCGGCAGCCGCGAGCGCAGGACCTGCCGGTGCAGCAGCCGGCGCAGCGCGGGCGGGCGCACGGCGGCGGACACCACCCGCAGTTCGGCGACCAGGTCGGCGGGGCCGGTGCTGATCAGGACGGCGGCGGCGGTGCGCCCGGCGATCGCGGGGCGGTCGGCGCCGGCCATCACGGTCATGCCGCCCATGCTGTGGCCGGCCAGCACGGCCCGCTCGCCGGCCGGGACGGTGCGGGCGAGCACGGCCTCCAGGTCGTCGGCGAGGGCGCGGGTGGAGTACCGGGCCCGGGTCGGCGGGACGTCGCTGCGGCCGTGGCCGCGCTGGTCGTAGACGACCACCCGGTGGTCGTCGGTGAGCAGCCGGACCACCGGGGCCCAGAAGGCGGTGGAGCAGGTCCAGCCGTGGGCCAGGACGACGGTCGGGGCGCCGGCCCGGCCGTGGATCTCGGTGTGCAGCCAGGTGCCGTCGGCGGAGCGGACGCGCAGCTCCTCGACCGGGGCGGGCGGCAGGCAGTCGGCGGGGATCCGGGGGGTCATACCAGGGCCTCCTCGGCCTCGGTGGCGGCGGTCGGCGGGGCGGTCGGGTCCTTGCGCAGCAGGAGTTCGTACTCGGCGAGGTCGACCCGGCGGGTGGCACGGCGGAAGGCGCTGGTGGAGCCGGGCCAGAGCACGGTGTTCCTGCCGCCCTCGTCGAGGTACCAGCTGCGGCAGCCGCCAGTGGTCCAGACGGTGCGGTCCATCCGGTGCTGGAGTTCGAGGTTCCAGTGGCGCTGGGCGCGGACGGTGGGCTGCATCGCGGTAGCGCCGACCGAGTCGAGGGTGGTGAGCGCGTCGACCAGGTAGTTCAGCTGGGACTCGATCATCAGGATCATCGAGCTGTTACCGAGGCCGGTGTTGGGGCCGATGACGAAGAAGAGGTTGGGGAAGCCGTGCACGGTGGAGCCGCGCAGTGCCTCCATGCCGCCCTTCCAGGACTCGGCCAGGCTGGTGCCGCCGACGCCGTACACCCGGGAGGCGACGGGCATGTCGGTGACGTGGAAGCCGGTGCCGAGGACGATCGCGTCGACCTCGTGCTCGCTGCCGTCGGCGGCGACCAGGGTGGAGCCGCGCACCTCGGTGAGGCCGGCGGCGACCACCTCGGTGTTGGGGGCGGCGAGCGCCGGGTAGTACGTGTTGCTGAGCAGGATGCGCTTGCAGCCGATCCGGTAGTCCGGGGTCAGCCGGGCGCGCAGCGCCGGGTCGGCGACGGAGCGGGCGATGTGCCGCTCGGCGACCCGCTGGACCAGCCGCAGCGCCCCGGGCCGGCGGACGAAGGCGTCCACCTGGAGCTCGCGCAGGGCGAAGAGCGCGCCGCGGCGGACCTTGGCGGTGGCGGGCAGCCGGCCGTGCAGCCACTTCTCGGCGGCGGTGATCTCGCGGTCGCGGCGCGGCAGGACCCAGGCGGGGGTGCGCTGGAAGACCGTGAGCCGGGCGACCCGGGGCTGGATGGCGGGGACGATCTGGGCGGCGGAGGCACCGGTGCCGACCATGGCGACGCGCTTGCCGGCGAGGTCGTAGTCGTGGTCCCAGCGGGAGGAGTGGAAGACCTTGCCGGGGAAGGCGGCGAGGCCGGGCAGGTCGGGCAGCTGGGGGTCGGCGAGCGGGCCGGCGGCGGAGACCAGGGCGTCGGCGGTCCACTGGCCGGCGCCGGTGGTGATCCGCCAGCGGGTGTGCTCCTCCTCCCAGCGGGCCTCGGTGACCTCGGTGCCGAAGCGCAGGTGCGGGCGCAGACCGAAGACGTCGGCGACCTTCTCCAGGTAGGCGCGGATGTCGGGCTGGCCGGAGAAGCTGCGGGGCCAGTCGGGGTTGGGCGCGAAGGAGAAGGAGTACAGGTGCGAGGGCACGTCGCAGGCGCAGCCGGGGTAGCTGTTGTCGCGCCAGGTGCCGCCGACCGAGTCGGCGCGCTCCAGGATGACGAAGTCGGTGATGCCGGCGCGGCGCAGCCGCACACCTGCGCCGAGGCCGCCGAAGCCGGAGCCGATGACCGCCACCCGGACGTGGGGGACGGCCGGCGCGGGCCTGGGGGGCTTGCTGCTGGATGCCATGCGGCGTCCTCCTGGGGGGTGAGGGCGTGGTGCGCGGTGCCCGGGGGTCTCGGTCGGAACCACCGTGAAACCTTGCCAGCAATCACTGGCATGATTGGCAGGGTAGCCCTTGCTGACAGCTTGCGGAAGAAGGCCGACCGCCCCGGTTCCACGACCCCCGGTCCTATGCTGAGCCCCGTGGACAAGCTCAGCGCAGCGGCGCACGCCAAAGAACGCGAGTACCGGGTGGAGGAACTCGCCGAAGCCGCCGGCATCACCACCCGCACGCTGCGCTTCTACCGGGAGCGCAAGCTGCTCCAGCCGCCCCGCAGGGAGGGCCGGATCGCCTGGTACGGCGAGGCCCACCTGGCCCGGCTGCGGATGATCGCCGAACTGCTGGAGCGCGGCCACACCCTGGGCGGGATCGCCGAGCTGATCGGCGCCGGCGAGAGCGGCCGGGACGTCGCCGAGCTGATCGGCCTGGAGGCGGCGATCATCGCGCCGTGGTCCGACGAGACGCCCACCCACCTGTCCTGGGCCGAGCTGCACGCCGCCTTCGGCGAGCAGCTCACCGGCGAGAACACCGCGGAGGCGATCGCCCAGGGCCTGGTCACCGTCGACGCGGACGGCATCGGCCACGTCAGCCGGCGGTTGATGGACGCGACCACCGCCCTGGTCGGCGCGGGCGTGCCGCTGGCCGCCGTCCTGGAGGCCAGCCGCCGCACCCAGGAGCACGTCGACGCCATCGCCGAGGCGTTCACCGCGCTGGTCCGCGACCACCTGCTCGGCGCGCTCGCGGGCGGCGGCCCGCTGCCGCCGGGCGAGGCGGCCCAGCTGACCGAGCGCATCCTGCAGACCCGCCCGCTCGCCCGCACGGTGGTGGACGCCCAGTTCGCACTGGCCATGGACCGCCGGGTGCGCGCCGAGTACGAGCAGCTCACCGGCCGCTGCCGGCCCGCGGAGGAGGACGGCTGACGGCCGCTTGGGCGCTCCTCCAGCTACCGCCACGTGACCGCGCGACTGCACTGGGTCATCGCACGGTTACCCGGGTGATCATCGGACCCGTACCGTCGGAAGCCACCCGCTGGTCCCTTTCACCTGGTCGGGCCGGTTGCGGGAGGCGGGCGCCCGGACCGGCCCCCACGGGTGGGGTGCACACCGATGCCATTGGTCGAGAGGTTCCGTACCGCGACGCAGTCGACGGGCGGCCGGGTGCTGGTCTGGTCGCTGCTCGGGCGGCTGCCCAACGCGATGTGCCCGATCGGCACGCTGCTGCTGGTGACCCACAACACCGGCAGCGTCTGGGAGGGTTCGCTGGTCGCCGGCGCGCTGGCGCTCGGTCAGGCTGCGGGCGGACCGGTCGTCGGCCGGCTGGCGGACCGCCGCGGCCAGCGGACCGTGGGCCTGTCCGCAGCCCTGGTGAACACGGTGGCGATCGTCGCCCTGGTCGCCGCCTCGGAGGCCGCACTGCCGCTCGGCTGGCAGCTCGCCCCGGCCGCGCTGATCGGCCTCTCGGTGCCGCTGGTCGGCCCGCTGTCGCGCAGCCGCTGGGTCCGGCTGGCCGACGGCGACCGGGAGTTGACCTCCTCGATGCTCTCGCTGGACGGCATCGTGGACGAGATCAGTTTCACCACGGGCCCGGCCCTGGTCGGGCTGCTGGCCGCCCTCGTCTCGCCGGCCGCCGGACTGCTCGCCGCCGCCGTACTGGTCGGCACCGGCGCGACCCTGTTCGCGCTGCACCCGACCGCCGCCCCGGGCACCGGCGCGGCCCGCCACCGCCCCTCCGAGCGCCTGCTCGACGCCCCGTTCGCACTGCTGCTGGCCGGCATGGCCCTGCTGGGCGCCTGCTTCGGCTCCGTCCAGGTGGGGGTGACCGCGACCGCGGACGCCCTCGGACAGTCCGGCGCGGCCGGGCTGGTGTACGGCCTCATGGGGCTGACCAGCGCCGTCGCGGGCGTCGCCACCGCCGCGCTGCCCGCCCGCTGGGGCCTGCCGCTGCGACTGCGGGCCGGTACCGCGGTGCTGTTCGCCGCCTCGGTGCCGCTGCTGTTCGCGAGCGGCGGCATCGCGGCCCTGGCGGCGGCGATCGGCTGCCTGGGGGTGGCGATCGCCCCGCAGATGATCACCATGTTCGGACTGGTGGAGCGCACGGTGCCGGCCGCCCGGCTCGGCGAGGCGATGGCGGCCCTGGCCAGCGCGATCATTCTGGCGCACTCCGCGGGGACCTTCGCGGCCGGCTGGCTCGCCGAGAACCACGGGCCCGGCGGGCCGTTCTGGGCCACCGTCACGGCGGCCTGCGCGGCGCTGCTGCTCGCCACCGCGACGGCCACCGACCACCGCTACCGCCGTCGGGAGGAGCCCGACCGGGCCGCCGGGGAGCCGTCCCCCGCCGAACAGGTCGGCTCCCGCTGAACCGGCGGGCGCGCCCCGCTGCCCGGGGCGCGCCCGCCCTGCGCAGGCGCCTCAGCGCTCCAGGCGCTCGACGCGGTCCTCGTCGCAGGTGCGCGGACAGGTGAGGCAGGCGGCGTCGGCCTGGACCGCGTAGTAGAGGCAGCAGCCGAGCCGGGTGCGGGTGTGGTGGGTGCGCCCGGTCGGGCCGGTGAGGATCCGGAAGTCGGCGGCGCCGGGCATCGGCAGGGTGCCGCCCGGCAGGACGGCGGTGGCGGCGGCCACCGACGCCTCCTCCTCGCCGAGCATCCGGCCGAGGTACCAGACGGCGGAGGCCAGATCGTCCGTCACCATGCCCCACAGCGCCCGGGTGCCGCGCTTGGTCGGCTTGGCGAACGCCTCCAGCAGCGGTTCGACGTGGGTGACGACGGCGGTGCGCAGTTCGGCGCGCAGCTCGTCCTCGCCGGCCACGATCACGCCGGCCGGGTCGCCGGGCAGGGCGGTGTAGCCGCGCGGGCGCAGGGCGAGGTCGCCGGTCGCCGCGTGCAGCCAGATCGATTCCGGTGTGATGCTCGGCACTCTGCGGTCGAGATACCACGGGCCGCCGACGAGCAGGCAGAAGGTCCAGACGTAGTGGTGCAGCAGCCGCGAGGCGCTGACGTGCGGCCTCGGCTCCTTGCCGTGGTCGGCGGCGATCCGGGCGGCCTCGCCGGCCAGGACGGCGGCGAGCGCGTCCGGGTCGCGGATCAGTTCGGCTGCGGAGTACCAGCCTTGACGCCGCGAGGGATTCGACTCATGATCGTCCAGGAGCTCGACACGGACCGCAGGGCAGAGCCCCAGCAGGCGCTGGTAACCGGCGCGCAGCGGCTGGGCGGCGCCTGGCAGCGTCAGTGACGCATCGGACATGAGCGGCGTTCCCTGGATCATCGGCACTCCCGTGGACGGCCGAGTCGACTTAGGTGAGCCTCACCTTACATCCCAACCCCCGGACAAGCGCAAGACGGGCCCGCCCAGCGGTCACGACTTGACGGCATTAGCTTTGCCTAACCTAATATCTGGCTCCGTGCTGAGAAACGACCCGACGGCCACCGCAGCGGTGGCGCCCGGCCCCTCGGCGGTACGGCGGCCCCTGCTGCTGACCGCCGGAGTCTGCGCGCTCCTGCTGTGCGTCGCCCTGAGCCTGGCGCTCGGGTCCCGTTCCATACCGCTGGCGACCGTCGTCGACGCCCTGACCGGGCGTCTGCACGGCGGCGACGCGGACGTGGTGACGGGCCTGCGGCTGCCGCGTACCCTCATCGGACTCGCCGTCGGCGCCGCGCTCGGGGTCGCCGGGGCGGTCGCCCAGGGCGTCACCCGCAACCCGCTGGCCTCCCCGATCACCCTCGGCATCAACGCCGGGGCGAGCCTGTTCGTGGTCGCCGCGATCTACACGCTGGAGCTCACCCGGCCGCTGGAGTACGTCTGGTTCGCCTTCGCCGGCGCCGCCGTCGCCGCCGTCGCCGCGTACGGGATGGCCCGTCGCGGCGGGGACCTCGACCCGGTCCGGCTGGCACTCGGCGGCACCGTGCTCACCGTGGTGCTCACCTCGTGGACCTCCGCGCTCATGCTGGCCAGTCACCGGACGCTGGACGAGGCCCGGTTCTGGCTGGCCGGCTCGATCGCCGGCCGGCACCTGGAGGTGCTCGCCCCGGTCCTGCCCTTCCTCGCGATCGGCCTGCTGGCGGCCTTCGCCGTCTCCCCCGCGCTGAACGCCCTCGCGCTCGGCGACGAGACCGCCCAGTCCCTCGGCGTCCCGGTCGCCCGGATCCGGCTGGTCGGCGGCCTCGCCGTCGTCCTGCTGGCCGGCAGCGCGGTCGCGGTGGCCGGCCCGGTCGCCTTCATCGGCCTGGCCGCCCCGCACCTGGTCCGCCCGTTCCTCGGCAACGACCACCGCTGGCTGCTCCCCGGCTGCCTGATCGCCGGTCCGGTCCTGCTGCTCGCCGCCGACGTGCTCGGCCGGCTGGTGGCCCGCCCCTCCGAGATCGAGGTCGGGATCGTCACCGCCTTCCTCGGCGCACCGCTGCTCGCGGTGCTGGCCCGGAAGGTGGCCCGATGAGCACCACGCTGCCGACCGCCCGCCCGGCGGCCGTCTCCACCCGCGCCCGCCGCCGCGCCCGGACGCTGCTCTGGTCGGTCGTCACCGCCGCCCTGCTGGTGCTGCTGACCGGCGTCGCCCTCGGCACCGGCCAGATGGACATCCCGGTCTGGGACGCGCTGCGCGCCCTGTTCGGCGCCGGCGACCCCGGGAACGTCCTGGTCGTCCAGGAGTTCCGGGCCCCCCGCGTGGTGTCCGCGCTGATCGCGGGCGCCGCCCTGGCGGTCTCCGGCACGATGCTGCAGCGGCTCTTCCGCAACCCGCTGGCCTCCCCCGACACCATCGGGGTCACCGGCGGCGCCTCCTTCGGCGCGGTGCTGATGCTGGCCACCGGCGCCTCCCAGGAGCTGATCCCGGTGGCCGCGCTCGGCGGCGGCCTGCTCGCCGCCCTGCTGCTCGGCGGCTTCGCCTGGCGCTCCCGGATGGCCGTCACCCGGCTGGTCCTGGTCGGCCTGGCGGTCCAGCAGGGCCTCGCCGCCGCGGTGAACCTGATGATCGTGCGGTTCCCGGCCGAACTCGCCTCCTCCGCCATGCAGTGGACCACCGGCTCGCTGTACGGGCGCAACTGGACCGAGGTGTGGATCGGCGGCACCGCCATCCTCGTCACCTCCCTGGTCGTGGTGCTCTGCCAGCGCCGCGTCGCCGTCCTCGACCTCGGCGACGACTCGGCCGGCGGGCTCGGCCTCAACGCCGGCCGCGACCGGCTGCTCCTGCTGCTGCTCTCCATCGCCCTGGCCTCCCTCGCCGCCGCCCTGACCGGGCCGGTCGCCTTCGTCGCGCTCGCCGTGCCGCACCTGGTGCGGCTGCTGGCCGGCCCGCCGACCCTCGCCACGCTGGGCCTGACCGCGCTGGCCGGCTCGGTGCTGCTGCTCTCCTCCGACCTGCTCGTGCTCCACGTGATCCCCGTCCACGGCCTGCCGGTCGGTGCCGTCACCGCCACCCTCGGCGCGCCCTGGCTCCTGGTGCTGATGTTCCGCCAGGGCCGGCTTCCCCAGAGGAGCAGCTGATGACCGCCACCGCCGCACCGGCCGCCGGCGCCAACCGCCTCGCCGCGCACGGCCTCCACCTGCGCTACGGCAACCGCCTCGTCGTGGACGGCCTCGACCTGGAACTGCCCGGCGGCGCCGTCACCGCGATCGTCGGCCCCAACGCCTGCGGCAAGTCCACCCTGCTGCGCGGACTCGTCCGGCTGCTCGACCCGGCCTCCGGGACCGTCACCCTGGACGGCTCCGACATCCACCGGATGCCCGCCCGGGCGCTCGCCAAGCGGATGGGCCTGCTGCCGCAGCAGCCCGTGACCCCCGAGGCGATCACCGTCGAGGCGCTGGTCCGGCTCGGCCGCTTCCCGCACCAGCGGATGCTGACCCCCTGGTCCAAGGCCGACCAGGAGGCCGTCGAGGAGGCGCTGCGCCGCACCGGCACCGCCGAACTGCGCGACCAGCAGGTCGACCGGCTCTCCGGCGGCCAGCGCCAGCGCGCCTGGATCGCCCTCGCGCTCGCCCAGGACACCGAGCTGCTGCTGCTCGACGAGCCGACCACCTTCCTCGACCTGCGCCACCAGCTGGACGTCCTGGACCTGGTGGCCGACCTGCACGCCGAGGCCGGGCGCACCGTCGTCATGGTGCTGCACGACCTCGGCCAGGCCGCCCGCTACGCCGACCACCTGGTCGTGCTCAAGGACGGCCGGCTGGCCGCCGCCGGGCCCCCCGGCGAGGTGCTCACCGCCGACCTGGTCGAGTCCGTCTTCCAGGTGCCCTGCCAGGTGGTGCCCGACCCGGAGTCCGGCACCCCGCTGGTCGTGCCCCGGGCCCGGACGAAACGGCCCGCCGACACCCCCTGACCCCCACCCCCCGACTTCCGGCCGGACCCGCTCACCCGGGGCCGCACCGGTGACCCACCCTGCCCCGAACCCAGCAAAGGACCCGTCATGACCCGCTCCGCCCGCACCCGCAGACTCCCCGTCGCCGTGCTCGCCGCCGCGCTCACCACCACCCTGCTCGCCGCCTGCGGCAGCAACGGGGAGAGCGCCAAGCCGGCCGACGCCGCCGCGTCCACCGGTGCCGCCGCCGGTTCGGCCGCCGCCTACCCCCGCAGCGTCAAGCACGCCGCCGGCACCGCCGAGATCAAGGCCCAGCCGAAGCGCGTCGTGGTGCTGGACTCCGGCGAGCTGGACGACGTCACCCTGCTCGGCATCACCCCGGTCGGCGCGGTCTCCCCGCACATGAAGACCGAGGGCGGCTTCCCGGCCTACCTCAAGGACAAGATCAAGGACACCAAGGACGTCGGCCCGATGGCCGAGCCGAACCTGGAGCTGATCGCCTCCCTGAAGCCCGACGTGATCCTCTCCTCGAAGGTCCGCCACGCCAAGGTCTACGACAAGCTGAACGCGATCGCCCCGACCGTGCTCGCCGAGACCACCGGCTTCCCGTGGAAGGAGAACCTCGCCCTCTACGCCCAGGCCCTGGGCAAGGAGGCCGAGGCCAAGAAGGCGCTCACCGAGTACGAGGCCCGCGCCGCCAAGCTCGGCGAGGCCATCAAGGCGAAGTACAACGGCACCGCCCCGACCGCCTCCGTGGTCCGCTTCGTGGCCGGCCCGACCCGCCTGTACCAGAAGGCCTCGTTCAGCGGCGTCGTGCTGAAGGACGCCGGCCTCGGCCGCCCGGCCTCCCAGGACGTCGACAAGTCGATGCTGGAGGTCAGCGCCGAGCAGATCAACCAGGCCGACGCCGACCTGGTGTTCGTCACCGTCGCCGACGACCCGACCAAGACCAAGCAGAGCGAGGTCCAGGGCACCCCGGTCTGGCAGGGCCTGAACGCCGTCAAGAACAACAAGGTGTTCACCGTCCCGGACGAGACCTGGATGTCCGGCATCGGCGTCCAGGCCGCCGAGCAGATGCTGCTGGACATCGCCAAGGCCGCCGGCGTCGAGGCGCCCAAGTAGCAGCCCCCGCAGGGGGCGGGCGCACGGCGCCCGCCCCCTGCCACCTCCCCCAGACTTCCCGTCCCCGTCCGGAGAGGACCCGCCCCCACATGCGGCTGTACCTGCTCGCCCTCAACCCCACCGACTCCGTCACCCAGGGGTTCCTCCCGGCCGCCGCCCGGCTCGGGCTCGACGTCACCGTCCTCACCGACCACGCCGAGGCGCACCGCCTCGCGTACGACGGGGTCCCCGGCCTGCCCGGCACCCTGGAGGTGCTGGAGTGCGACGTCCGGGACTTCCGCGAGGTCGTCGGCCTGGTCTCCCGGCACCACGCGCCGGCCGCGGTCTTCTCCAACAGCGACCACCTGCAGACCCAGACCGCCCTCGCCGCCGACTACTTCGGCCTGCCCGCGAAGGACTGGAAGGCCGCGCTGCGGGCCAAGAACAAGGGCGAGCTGCGCCGCCACCTGGCCGCCGCCGGCCTGGACGCCGTCCGCTCCGCCGAGCTCGACCCCGGCCAGGACCCGTCCGCACTGCACGCCCTCGACCTGCCGTTCCCGCTCGTGGTGAAGCCCCGCGAGGGCGTCGCCAGCGAGGACGTCACGCTGGTCGCCGACGCCGACGAACTGGAGCGGCGCTGCAAGGAGATCCAGCACCGCCGCCCCGGCGCCGCCCTGGTCGTCGAGGAGTTCCTCGACGGGCAGCTGAGCACCCTGGAGACCCTCGGCGACGGCGAGCGCCGGCACGTCCTCGGCGGCTTCCGCACCCGGCTCTCCCCGCCGCCGGACTTCATCGAGGAGGTCCTGGAGTTCGTCCCCGCGCACCCGCAGCCGGTGGTCGACCAGGTCCTCGCCCAGCTCGACGCCCTCGGCGTCGGACTCGGCGCCTGCCACACCGAGTTCGTCGTCCAGCCGGACGGCCGCGCCCGGATCATCGAGGTCAACTACCGCGCCATCGGCGACCAGTGCGACCTGATGCTCGCCGAGCTCCTCGACATCCCGCTGTTCGAGCACATCCTCGGCGCCCACCTCGGCCGCCCGCTGCCCGCCGACCTCGGCGCCCGCACCGACCGGCGCGCCCGCAACGAGGTCGTCTGCGCCGACCGGGCCGGCACCCTGACCGCCGCCCCCGGCCCGTACGACGAGGACCGCGACGGCGTCCGGCTCGCCTACCGGCCGCTGCGCGCGATCGGCGAGCGCCACGAGCTCTACCGCACCAACCGCGACTACCTCGGGGTGATCTGGGCCGTCGGCACCGACCAGGCCGCCGTGGACGCCTCCGTCGCCCGCTTCGTGGCGGCCAACCGCTGGGAGATCACCCCGTGACCCCGGCCGCCACCACCACCGCCCCCGCCGACGCGCTGGCCCTGCGGGTGCTCTCCGCGCTGCTGCGCGAGGACGTCCTCGGCCTGCGCACCCGCAGCACCGCCGAGGAGCGCCCCGACGGCCGCTGGCTCCGGCTCGCCCGCGGCGGCCGGACCCTCGCCCTGCCGGTCGCCCCCGAGGGCTTCCAGAGCGAGTACGCCGCCCGGCTCCCGCTGCTGGAGGTCGACGGCACCGCGGTCGCCGACCTCGACGACGCCGTCGCCGCCCTGGCCGGCCTCGCCGACCCCGAGGACCGCGACGGCTGGACCGCCTTCGCCGAGGAGTGCCGGCAGACCCGCGCCACCATGGAGCTGCACGAGCGGGTCGCCGCCGAGGTGCACACCCGGCTCGCCGACCTGTACGGACCCGACCCGGCCCACTGGACCGGCCTCGCCGCCGCCCTCGGCCTGGACGCCCTGGCCGCCTACCTGGACCACCCGGTCTACCCCACCGCGCGCGGCCGGGCCGGCCTCACCGAGGCCCAACTGCGTGCCTACGCACCCGAGTTCCACTCCGCCTTCGAGCTCCGCTGGCTCGCCGTGCCGGCCGACGCGCTCACCGTGCACGGCGAGCAGCCGCTGCCCAGCTGGTGGCCCACCCCCGGCTGGCTCGGCCTCGACCTGGACGGCGACTGGCGCACCCTCCCGGTGCACCCGCTGTCCGTCGGCGCCCCGCTCGACGAGGCCCTGCGCGCCGCCGGCCTCGACGGCCGCGCCGTGCTCGCCGACCGGCCGTACCTGACCGTGGTGCCGACCCTGTCGATGCGAACCGTCGCGGTCGCCGAGGACCCGGCCTGCCACCTCAAACTGCCGCTCGCCACCGCCACCCTGGGGCTGAAGAACCGGCGCACCATCAAGCCCGGCACCCTCGTCGACGGCGCCGCCGGTCAGCGCCTGATCGAGGCCGTGCTCGCCCGCGAACCCCGCTTCGCCGACCGCGTCCTGCACGCCGACGAGCAGACCTTCGCGCACGCCGGCCACGAGCTGCTCGCCGTCCTGCTGCGCCGCTACCCGGCCGGCCTGGAGCAGGCCGTGACCGTCCCGCTGGCCTCGCTGCTCGCCCCCGCCCCCGGCGGCCGGCTCGTCGTCGACCACCTCGCCGACCGCTTCCACGGCGGCTCGGTCACCGCCTTCTACGACGCCCTGCTGGAGCTGCTGCTCGACTGGCAGACCACACTCTTCGGCCACGGCATCGCGCTGGAGTCCCACCAGCAGAACACCTCCCTGGTGCTCGACGGCACCGGCCTGCGACTGCTCTACAAGGACGACGACGGCCCGCGCGTCAACACCGCCCGGCTCGCCGCCGGACTCGGCGAACTCGCGCCCGCCCCGGCCGACTTCGACGACCCGCGGATCTTCGGCGACACCGACCGGCCGCTCACCGACCTGTTCACCACCATCACCGGGCACCTGTGCACCGCCGCGCTCGCGTTCGGCCTCGCCGACCACGGCCGCGCCGAACTCGCCGACACCCTCGGCCTGCTGCGCACCCGGCTGAGCGCCGCCGTCGACCGGCTCGGTCCGGCCGGAACGGCCCTGCGGGAGGACCTGCTCGACGCCGAGCGGCTGCCGGTCAAGGCCATGGTCAGCGCCGGCACCCTGCTCAGCAAGCAGCGCTCCGGTGCCGCCGACATCAACAAGCACTACACCGACGGCCCCAACTACCTGCGCACGCACGGGGGCCCGCGGTGAGCGTCCAGACCCTGCCGCGCCCGGCGGGGACCACCGAGCAGGGCGGCCTCGACCGCCGGCAGGTGCACGCGGTCGCCGCCTGCTACTTCGTGGCCTCGTTCGCCGCGCTCGGGCTGCCGCCGTTCCTCACCGCCATCCTGCCCTCGCTCGGCGACACCGAGGGCCGCTGGGCCGGCGTGCTGTACATCGTGCCGACGGTCTTCAGCGCGCTCGGTGCGCCGTTCTGGGGCCGCCTGGCCGACCGCTTCGGGCGCAAGCGGATGCTGCTGCGCGCCCAACTCGGCCTCACCGTCTCCTTCCTGCTGGCCGGCGCGGCCGACAGCCTGCCCGCGTTCACACTGGCGCTGGTCCTCCAGGGCTTCCTCGGCGGCACCTTCGCCGCCACCAACGGCTACCTCGGCGCGGCCCTCGACGGCTCCCAGCTGTCCAAGGCGCTCACCCTGATGCAGGGCGCCGCCCGCGCCTCGCTGGTCGCCGCACCGATCCTGGTCGGCGCGCTCTCGCCGTGGATCGACCCGCACCGCCAGTACCTGGTGATGGCCGTCCTGCCGCTGGCCGCCGCCGCCCTGCTCGCGCTGCTGCCCGAGCCGGGCCGCCCACAGGCCGCGGGGGACGCCGCCGAGTCGGCACCTGCCGCCGACGCGCCCGCCGACGGGCCGCTGCGGCTGCTGTACGCCTTCGAGTTCGCCTTCGTCTTCGCGACCATCATCTCGTTCCCGTACCTGATCTCGCTGGCCGAACAGCGCCTGCCCGGCGTCTCCGGCACCACCACCGGGATCCTGTTCGCGCTGCCGCACCTGTGCTACCTGGCCTTCGCCGCCCGGACGCACAGCGCCTTCCTGCACCGGCCGCGCACCGGCGTCGCGCTGAGCTTCGGCTTCGTCGCCCTCGGCCTGGCCGGCCACGCGCTGGCCCACTCGCTGACCGCCTTCGTCGTGGTCCGGCTGCTCCTCGGCGCCGGCCTCACCCTCGGCCTGGTCAGCCTGTCCGTGCTGGCCGCCGAAGCCGTCCGGGGCCGCCCGCCGGGCCGCACCTTCGGCACCCTCGAATTCGTCTCCAAGGGCGGCGCCGTCGCCGCCGGTGCCGTCGCGGCACTGGTCAACGGCACCCTCGGCGCCGCCGCCCCCGTGCTGGTCGGCACCGCCGCCGCACTGCTGGCCGCCGCCGCGGCCACCACCGTCACCCTCGCCGACCGCAAGCGCCCGGAGTCCCGATGACCCACGTACCGCCTGCCCCCGACCTCCCCACCGCGGACCAGGCCGCAGCCCACACGCTGCTGAACTGCCTGCTCCGCGAGGTCTCCGCACCCGAGCACCAGACCGCCGTCGCCGGCGGCCGCCTGCTGATCCGCCTGCCCCGCCGGGGCACCCTGCTGAGCGTCGCCCTGCGCCGCACCTCGCTCTTCGGGGCGCACCGCTTCACCGGCCCCGTCGTCGAGGAACTGCCCGACGGCCCGGTCGAGCTGGGCTGGCGCGAACTCGGCGAGCGGATCCAGGACGAACTGACCCTGCGCACCGGCGGCAGCAACGAGGAGTTCCTCGACCAGCTCGCCTCCAGCCACCACGGCGTCGCCGCCGGGCTGATCGACCGGCCCGAGCCCGGCCCCGACCGCTACCTGGAGTCCGAGCAGGCCCTGCTCTTCGGCCACCGCTTCCACCCCGCACCCAAGTCCCGCACCGCCGCGCGCGGCGACTGGCGGCGCTACGCCCCCGAGCACCGCGCCGGGTTCCGGCTGCGCCACCTCGCCGTCCGCGAGGAACTGATCGCCGGCCAGAGCCTGGACGCCTCCGCCACCGCCCTCCTGGACGGCCTGCGCGAGGTGCCCGCCGGCTACCGGCTGCTGCCCGCCCACCCGTGGCAGTACGAACTGCTCGCCGACCACCCGCTGCTGCGCGGCGCCCTCGCCAGCGGCGACATCGTCGACCTCGGCCCGGGCGGCGAGCCGTTCACCGCCACCGCCTCGGTGCGCACCCTGTACGGGGCCGACGCCTTCCTCAAGTTCAGCCTCAACGTGCGGATCACCAACTGCCTGCGGAAGAACGCCGCGTACGAGCTGACCGGGGCCGTCACCCTCACCCGCCTGCTCGCCCCCGCCCTGGCCGACCTCGCCGAGCGCTTCCCCGGCGCCGCCATGCTGCGCGAGCCCGCCTTCCGCACCCTCGCCCTGCCCGGCGCCGACGGCCGGCCGGACACCTCGCTGTACGAGGGCTTCGGCCTGATCGTCCGCGAGGGCTTCGGCGACGCCGCGCTCCCCGGCACCACCCCGCTGCTGGCCGCCGCCGTCGCCGACGAGTACCCGACCAGCTCCGCGCACATCTCGCACCTGCTGGCCGGCGCCGGCCGGCAGGAGGCCCTCGACTGGTGGACCGCCTACCTGCGGCTGCTGCTGCCTCCGGTGCTCGCCGCCTACTTCGACCACGGCGTGGTGCTCGAACCGCACCTGCAGAACGTCCTGATCGGGGTGGACGCTGGGAACCGGCCGGTGCAGGTGCTCTTCCGCGACCTGGAGGGCACCAAGCTCGTCCCCGAGCAGAACGCCGCCCTGCTCGACCGGCTGCCGCCCGAGGTCGCCGGCCCGATGACCTACGACGCCCAGCGCGGCTGGGACCGGGTCGTCTACTGCCTGCTGGTCAACCACGTCGCCGAACTCCTCGCCGCCGTCGCCGACCTGTACCCGTCCGCCGAGAGCGCGCTCTGGGGCGCCGTCCGGCAGACCCTGGAGGAGTACGCCGCCGAGCACGGCTGCCCGCCCCGGCTGCGCGGCCTGCTGGCCGGCGTGCCGCTGCCCGCCAAGGCCAACCTGCTGACCCGCTGGGAGCGCAAGGCCGACCGCGAGGCCGGCTACGTCCGGCTCCCCTCGCCGCTCGCCGACTCCGCCGACACGGCCCTGCGCCGCCTCCAGGAGCCGGCCGCCGCCCCCGCACTCGCCGGGAGCGCCCGATGAGCGGGAACACCCCGGTGGACCGCCGGCACCCCGCCCCGCACCCGGTCAGCGCCCCCGAGCCGGTCCGCACCCGGGTCGCCGCCCTCGCGCCCGAGGAACTGCCCGCGTACGTCTACGACCTGGCCGCCCTGCGCGACCACGTCGCCGCCGTCCGGGCCGCCCTGCCCGACCGGGTCGAGCTGTACTACGCCGCCAAGGCCAACCCGGACGCCCCGCTGCTGGCCGCCGTCCGCGACTCGGTGGACGGCTACGAGGTCTCCAGCGGCGGCGAGCTGGCGCACGTCGCCGCAGCCGTGCCGGGCGCCCCGCTGGCCTTCGGCGGCCCCGGCAAGACGCCCGCCGAGATCGCCGCGGCCGTCCGCACCGGCGTGCACCGCTGGCACGTCGAGAGCGAGCAGGAGCTGCACCGCCTCGCCGCCGAGCTCGCCGCCACCCCCGGAGCCGTCGTCGACGTGCTGCTGCGGGTCAACCTGCCGGTCGGCTCCGGTGCCCTGGACTCCGTCGCCCTCGCCATGGGCGGCCGGCCCACCCCGTTCGGCCTGGACCCGGAGCGCGCCGAGGAGTGCGTCCGCCTGCTGGCCGGCCCGCTCGGCCGGCAGCTGCGGCTGCGCGGCGTCCACGCCCACCTGGCCAGCGGACTCGACGCCCCCGAGCAGCTGGCGCTCGCCGAGCAGATCGTCGACTGGTCGGCCGCGCTCGCCGAACGGCACGGCCTCCCGCTCATCGAGGTCAACGTCGGCGGCGGCATGGCCGTCGACTACACCGACCCGGCCGCCCGCTTCGACTGGACGGCCTTCGGCAAGGGCCTGGCCGAGCTGCTCGACCGCCACCCCGGCCTCACCCTGCGGATCGAGCCCGGCCGGGCGCTCACCTCCTACTGCGGCTGGTACGCGACCGAGGTACTGGACGTGAAGCACAGCCACGGCGAGGACTTCGCGGTCGTCCGCGGCGGCACCCACCACCTGCGCACCCCCGCCACCCGCGGCCACTCGCAGCCCTTCGCCGTCCTCCCGGTCGACGCCTGGCCGCACCCCTGGGACCGGCCCGCCGTCACCACCGGACGCGCCACCCTGGCGGGCCAGCTCTGCACGCCCAAGGACGGCCTCGCCCACCACGACCCGGCCGCGGCCGGGCTGCGCACGGGCGACCGGGTGCTGTTCGCCATGGCGGGCGCATACGCCTGGAACATCTCCCACCACGAGTTCCTGATGCACCCCCGCCCGGGCTTCCACTACCTGGAGGCCTGAGCCCCGGCATGGCTGTGCGCCCCCCCGCCCGGTCGGACGGGGCGCACAGCCATGCCCGGCCCACCGCGCACCCGCCGGCCCTCCCGGCTCCCGGCCCGGCTCCCCTCCCCCGCCGGGCAGCCGTCCCTCAGCCCGGGCCGGGGGCGGAAGGGCGTGCGAGAGTGGTAGCAGTGAAGGGAGCGGCCACGTGCTGATGGACAGGGTGGCGGAGATCCTCGCCGAGGCTTCGGCCGAGGCGGTCGAGCCCCGCTTCCGGGCCCTCACCGCCGGGGACGTGATCGAGAAGGCCCCCGGCGAGCTGGTCACCACCGCCGACCGCGAGGCCGAGGTCATCATCGCCCGCCGGCTGCGCGAGCTGCTGCCGGTCCCCGTGGTCGGCGAGGAGGCGGTGGCCGCCGACCCCTCCCTCACCCGGGCCCTGCGCACGGAGCCGGCCGTCTGGCTGGTCGACCCGGTGGATGGCACCTCGAACTTCGTCGCCGGCCGCCCCGAGTTCGCCGTCATGTGCTCGCTCGTGCGGTCCGGGCAGACCATCGCCGCCTGGATCCTGCAGCCCGCCACCGCGACCCTGTACACCGCCGAACTCGGCGCCGGCGCCTGGCGCGACGGCCACCGGCTGGTCCGCGCCGCGGCCGGACCGGAGCCGGCCGGGTGGCGCGGTTCGGTGAAGAGCCGTTTCCTGGACCCGGAGCGCGGCCGCCGGCTGCGCCGCAACGCGGAGGCGGGCTTCGGCGAGGTGACCCCGGGCCGGCACGCGGCGGGCATCGAGTACCCGGACGTCGCCGACGGCGCGCTGGACTTCGTCCTCTACTGGCGGACCCTGCCGTGGGACCACGCGCCCGGTTCGCTGCTGGTGACCGAGGCGGGCGGCGTCGCGTCGCGGCTCGACGGCTCCCCGTACCGGCCGCAGGTGCCGGGCGGCGAGGACGGCCTGCTGGTCGCCGCCGACCCGGCCACCTGGGAGTGCACCCGCGCGATCCTGCTCGCCGACCGGCCCTGACGGCCGCGGCTCACCAGACGACGGGGAGCCGCTCCGGCAGGCGCTTGATGAAGCCGGGGCGCCAGGCGAGCTGGTCCACCGGGAGGGCCAGCCGCAGTCCGGGCAGCCGTTCGACGAGCGCGGTGAGCGCGATCTCGGCGTGCGTGCGGCCGAGGGCGGACGCCGGGCAGAAGTGCCGTCCGCCGCCGAAGGCGAGGTGCGGGTTGGAGGTCCGGTCGAAGTCGATCCGCTCGGGGTCGGGGAAGACCGCGGGGTCGTAGTTGGCGCCCTCGATCAGCACCAGGACCAGGTCTCCCTCCTTCACCAGGACGTCGCCGAGCTGCACGTCGGCGAGGGCGATCCGGGGCAGGGCGTCGCCGATGGACAGGTTGACCCGGAGGAGTTCCTCCACGGCCCGGCCGATCAGGGCGGGTTCGGCGCGCAGCCGTTCGGCGAGGGCGGGCCGTTCGGCGAGGTAGATGATCGCGCTGAGCAGGAAGGACGAGGTGGAGACGGCACCGGCGCCGAACAGCGACAGGGCGACGGTGGCGAGCAGGTCGTCACCGACCCGGTCGGAGGCGTCCGGGGAGCGGCGGAGTTCGGCGAACCGGCCGAGCAGGCCGCTCGTGGGCCCGGGGTCGGCGTTGAGCTGCCCGAGCATGTAGCCGAGGTCCTTGTACCAGTTGGGGGCGGACCCCTCGAAGGGCACCGGGCTGGTGAGGAAGGCGACGTCGATGCCGGACATCAGCCGCCGCCAGTCGTCGGTGGGGATGCCGAGGAGCCGGCAGTGCAGCGCGGCGGAGTAGGGATCGGTGAAGCCGTCGCGGAGTTCGCCGGGGGCACCGTGCCGGACCAGGGTGTCGATCAGCCGGTGCGCCTCGTCCTGGAGCCAGCCGTCGAGTTCCTTGTCGGCGCGCGGCGAGAGCGTCTTCATGACGGCGTTGCGCAGTCCGGCGCTGTTGATGTTGCCCATGTTGTTGACCACCTCGGGCGGGATGGTCAGCGCGTACTGGCGGGGCACGCCGGGGTTGGCGGTGTCCTTGAGGCTGAAGCGCTCGTCCTCCAGCACCTGCTTGGCCAGTGCGTAGCTGCTGACCAGCCAGGCCGGGTCGCCGGTCATGGTGCGGACCGGGGCGACGGGCTGCTGTTCGCGCAGCCGTACCGCCTCGGGGTCGAGGACGTCGCCTCTGCGGGAGAGCGGGAAGTGGATGTCCGTCATGGGAGCTGCTCCTGAGCCGGGGTGAGGGTCGATCGGGGGGACGTGCGGTGGGCCGTGTGGTGCGGCCGTGTGGTGCGGCCGTGTGGTGCGGCCGGGGTGTTCAGGCGGCGCGGGCGGCCGGTACGACGACGCCGGGCGGGGCCGGACGGACCACCGCATAGCCCTGGCCGGGGGCCGCGCGCAGCCCCTCGTCGCGACCGAACAGGACCGGGGTCAGCGGGAGTTGGATGTGGTAGCAGCTGACCGAGCTGGGCACGCCGAGGATCGCGGGGGTGTCCAGGAAGAACGGCAGTTCCGCGGCGATGTAGCGCAGGCCGACGGCGAGTTGGTGCTCGTCGGGGGCGAGGCCCTCGTCCAGGCGGGCGGCGAGGAAGCCGCGGGCCATGCCCTCGGCGGCGTCGCGGAAGACCGGGTCGGCGCGCAGGCCGTCGACCACCTGGCGGTGCAGGCGCCGGTAGGCGGGGTGGCCGGTGAACTCGGAGAGGGCGTGCGCGGTGACGTGGTGCGCGGGTCCGGCCTCCTCCATGCCGCGGGCGATGCGCCGGGCGGTCGCCTTGATCTCCTTGGCGGCCCGGCGTCGGGCGTGCTCGGGGGTGTAGCCGAAGGTCTCGTACTGGGCCTCGACGTGGAGGTCGGCGTGGACGATGTCGATCCGTTCGAAGAACTCACCTCCCCAGCGGACGAGTTCGGATATTCGGCGGTGACTGAAATAGCTGTTTCCCGGACTGACGCCGATCAGCAGGTGGTCGCCGCGCCGCCAGATCCGGCGGCAGCGGTCGGAGAACGGCAGCGCCTCGAATTCCACGGGTGCGGGCGGTTCCGGGGTGGTGCTGGCGAAGTTCTCGCCCAGGAGGGTTTCGCGCATGCCTTGGCCTCCACGGTGCAGGGCTGGGTGCAGGACTTGGTGCAGGGCTGGATTTACACGGCATTAACCGGGGATACACCGGACATCGGTGCGGGAAAACGGGGTTCACCGCTGGGAAGGGGCGGCCCGGGCCTGGTCGGGCGGCCTGCCCCGAGGAGCCGTTCGCTCTTGGTGTGGCGGCGACCACTTGAAGTTACCGCCGCCGTTCCTGATCTCCGCAAGCCTTGGCGGGGGGTTGGCGGAATTCCGCTCCTGCACGGCCGGAATCAGCCTGTACGACTCGGGAAAGGTATGTCCACGGAGGCTTTCCGGCGGCGCTCCGGATATCTCCGGAACGCCCTGCGGCACCAGTGTACCTTCCTCCAATCCCGGTGCGGGAAAAGGAAGGTGAAATACAGTCGGTACTACGACCGGGCGGCGGCCTCGCGACCGGCCAGGACGACCTCCCGCAGCAGCCCGGCGACCTGCTCGGCGGTGGTGTGCGGGTTGAGCAGGGTCAGCTTCAGCCGGACCCGTCCGTCACCCTCGCCGGGCAGTTCGGTGCGGCCGATCACGGCCCGGCCGCTGCTCAGCAGCAGGCGGCGCAGCTCGGCGTTGACGCGGTCGACACGGGCCGGGTCGGCGGCGGTCTCGGCGCCGGTGGCGTCGGCCTCCGCGTCCGCATCGGCGTCGGCGTCGGCGTCGGCGTCCGCGTCCGCGTCCGGCGGGAGGTAGCGGAACACCACCGTGGTGAGCACCGGCGCGCAGTG
Source organism: Kitasatospora sp. NPDC054939 (assembly GCF_053610105.1). NCBI lineage: Bacteria > Bacillati > Actinomycetota > Actinomycetes > Kitasatosporales > Streptomycetaceae > Kitasatospora > Kitasatospora sp. NPDC054939. The sequence continues at coordinate 40,648 of NZ_JBSGXP010000046.1, forward strand.
CAGTTCCAGTTCGGGTTCGGCCCGGACGGTGTCGGCCGCGGCGAGGGCCAGCGCGTGGCAGGCGTCGACCAGCCGGCCGAGGCCGGCCCGGCCGAGCGTGCGCAGGGTGACGGCGAGTTTGAAGGCGTCGGGCCGGCGGGTGGTGCGCAGCGAGAGGCCGAGCAGGCTGGGGTAGCCGGCCTGTTCGTCGTCGGCGGGGTTGAGGTACTCGGCGCGCCGGGCGAGCGAGACGTAGGTCTCGGCGGAGCGGACCAGGAAGACCCCGGCGGCGGCGGGCTGCCAGCCGAGCTTGTGCCAGTCCAGGGAGACGGAGTCGGCGCGTTCGATGCCGTCGAGCAGCGGGGCGAGCCGGTCGGAGAGCAGGGCTCCGCCGCCGTACGCGGCGTCGACGTGGAGCCAGGCGCCGTAGCGCTCGGCGAGGTCGGCGGCGGCGTGCAGCGGGTCGACGGCGCCGGTGTCGGTGGTACCGGCGGTGGCGACGACGGCGATCGGGGTGCCGCCGGCCCAGCTGACCTCGGCGAGGGCGCGTTCCAGTTCGGCGGGGACCATCCGCAGTTCACGGTCGACGGGGACGGCGACGACGGCGCGTTCGCCGAGGCCGAGGAGGGCGGCGGCGCGCTGGACGGAGAAGTGGGCGGCCCGGGAGGCGAGGATCCGGGGCCGGACGCCGGCCGGCAGGCCGTCGAGTTCGACGATGCCGTCGAGCCGCTGGTCGCGGGCGAGCATCAGGCCCATCAGGTTGGACTCGGTGCCGCCGGAGGTGAGGACGCCGGCGGCCCGCGCGGGGTGGTAGCCGACGAGGGCGGCGAGTTCGGCGAGCAGGGCGCTCTCCAGGGCGGTGGCGGCGGGCGCCTGGTCCCAGGAGTCCTGCGAGGGGTTGAGCGCGCTGACGGCGAGGTCGGCGGCGGCGGCGAGCGCGAGCGGCGGGCAGTGCAGGTGGGCGGCACAGGCCGGGTCGGCGGGGTCGGCGGCGGCCTGCGCGAGGAGCCGGGTGAGCCGGTACAGGGCGTCGGGGCCGGGCGGTTCGCGCAGTTCGCCGGCGACCAGGGCGGCGATCGCGGCGGGGCTGCCGGCGGGCAGCGGGCCGCCGCGCAGGACGGCGCCGGCGGCGAGCGCGTCGAGCACGGTGTCCAGCAGGGGACCCAGGGCGGCCGGTCCGTCGGCGCCGCCGGAGAGGGCGGGTGCCGGGGTGGTCACGGCCGGCCCCCGGCGGCGGCGCGGAGGGCGTCGGCGAGGCGGTCGAGCACGGCCTCGGCCTGTTCGTCGCTGATGGTGAGCGGCGGGAGCAGGCGCAGGACGGCGTCGTGCCGGCCGCCGAGTTCGACGATCAGGCCGCGGGCGAGGCAGGCTTCGCGGGTGCGCAGGGCGAGCGCGGGGTCGGCCGGGTGGGCGCCGCAGCTGTCGGGTTCGGCGGCGGGGTCGACGAGTTCGACGCCGATCATCAGTCCGCGGCCGCGGACGTCGCCGATGACGGGCAGTTCGCCGCGCAGGGCGCGCAGCCGTTCGGCCATCCGCGCGCCGACCAGGGCGGCGCGGTCGGCGAGCCCGTGGGCGGCGACGTACCGGAGGGTGGCGGCGCCGGCGGCCATGGCCAGGGTGTTGCCGCGGAAGGTGCCGGTGTGGGCGCCGGGGCACCAGCGGTCGTACTCCTCGCGGTAGACGACGACGGCGAGCGGCAGGCTGCCGCCGATGGCCTTGGAGAGCACCATGGCGTCGGGGACGATCCCGCTGTGCTCGACGGCCCACATGGCCCCGGTGCGGCCGACGCCGGTCTGCACCTCGTCGACGATCAGCGGGATGCCGCGGTCGGCGGTGATCCGGCGCATGGCGCGCAGCCAGTCGTCGGGGGCGGGCACCACGCCGCCCTCGCCCTGGACGGCCTCCAGGATCATCGCGGCGGGCGGCACCACGCCGCCGGAGGGGTCGTCGAGCAGCCGCTCGGCGTAGGTGGCGGCGAGTTCCGCGCCGACCGCGCCGCCGACGCCGAAGGGGCAGCGGTAGCCGTACGGGTAGGGGAGCCGGACGACCTCGCCGCCGCCGGGCAGCGGTTCCTTGACGGCGACATTGCCGGTGACGGCGAGGGCGCCGGCGGTCATGCCGTGGTAGGCGCCGGTGAAGGCGAGGGCGCCGCTGCGGCCGGTGGCGGTCTGCATGAGCTTGAGGGCGGCCTCGACGGCGTCGGTCCCGGCGGGGCCGCAGAAGTGCACCCGGGAGCCGGTGCGCAGGCCCGCGGGGAGTTGTTCGAAGAGGGCTCCGGTGAAGTCGTCCTTCTCGGCGGTGGCGAGGTCGAGGAGGTGCAGCGGGGCGCCGCTGTCGAGGGTGCGGCGGATCGCCTCCAGGACGACGGGGTGGTTGTGGCCGAGCGCCAGGGTGCCCGCGCCGGAGAGGCAGTCGAGGTAGCGGCGGCCGTCCGCGCCCTCGACGGTCATGCCGTTGGCCCGCACCGGGACGATGGGGAAGGACCGCGCGTAGGTGCGGGCGGCGGACTCGCGCATGCGCTGGCGGCGCAGGATGGCGTCGCCGCTGGTGGCGGCCTGGGCGGGAACGGCGAGCGTCAAGGGGGACTCCCGGTAAGTTAGGTAAGCCTAACTTTACTGATCCCGTCGGGTCGGGAGCCGCCGGGGCCGCCGGAACCACCCGAGCGGGTGACACGCTCCCGCCCCGGACAACGAGCCGGACGCGCGGGGGTTACGGGCTACCCTTCCGGCAGCCGATCCAGCAGGGAGCCACCGCATGCCGCACGACGCCGCAGCCCACGGCCCGCACCGGGACGACCCGAACCCGGCCGGGGCGGACGCCGCCGGGCCCGCCGACCCGTACGAGGCCGAACTCGCCCGCACCCGCGCCTTCTTCGCCGTCCGCGCCGCCGGCTGGGACGACCGCTTCCCCGACGACGGTCCGCGCTACGCCGCCGCGATCGCCGAACTCGGGCTGCGCCCCGGCGCCTCGGTGCTGGACGCCGGCTGCGGCACCGGCCGCGCCCTGCCGCTGCTGCGCGCCGCGGTCGGCCCCGACGGCACCGTGCTCGGCGCCGACGTCACCCCGGAGATGCTCGCCGAGGCCGCCGCCCGGCACCCCGGCAGCGCCGAACTGCTGCTCGCCGACTGTGCCCGACTCCCGCTGCCGGCCTCCGGATTGGACGCGGTGTTCGCCGCCGGCCTGGTCTCCCACCTCGCCGACCCGGAGCTCGCGCTGCACGAACTCGCCCGGGTCACCCGCCCCGGCGGCCGGCTCGCGCTCTTCCACCCGCTCGGCCGGGCCGCGCTCGCCGCCCGGCACGGCCGCGAACTCACCCCGGACGACCGGCGGGCCGAGCCCAACCTCCGGCCGCTGCTGAGCGCCGCCGGGTGGGAGTTGGAGTCGTACACCGACACCGACGAGCGCTGGCTCGCCCTGGCCCGGCGGAACTGACTGTCCACAAGATCACCGGCGTGGCAGACTCGTGGCCTCCGCACCCGGGAGCGGGTGCCCACGAGAGGACCGCGAGATGGCGCTCTTCGGCAACGCGCACAAGGTGGACAACGCCGAGGCTCAGAAGGAGTTCGCCCGGCTCCTCGGCCAGGGCGAGAACGTGCACGGCGCGTACCAGCTGATCCGCGACACCTTCCTGTTCACCGACCGCCGGCTGATCCTGGTCGACAAGCAGGGCATCACCGGCAAGAAGACCGAGTACCACTCGATCCCGTACAAGAGCATCACGCACTTCGCGGTGGAGACGGCCGGCACCTTCGACCTCGACGCCGAGCTCAAGATATGGATCTCCGGCGGCGGTCTGCCGATCTCCAAGAACTTCACCAAGGGCGTGGACATCTACGAGGTGCAGGCCATGCTGACCCACTTCGTCGCCCGCTGACCCTAGGGCTTGCGGCCCCGCCAGCGGTAGCACAGCTCCGGCCGCCCGACCTGGCCGTACTGCGGTTCGCGGGCGGCCAGGCCGGTGTCGACCAGGTGCTCCAGGTAGCGGCGGGCGGTGATCCGCGAGACCCCCGCGGCCGCCCCCGCCGCGGCGGCCGAGAGGCCGCCCTCCGCGGCGCGCAGCACCCCGGCGACGGTGTCCAGGGTGGGCGCGCTGAGGCCCTTCGGCAGGGCGCTGCGCTCGGGGGTGCGCAGCAGGGCCAGGGCCTGGTCGACCTCGTCCTGCCCGGTGGCCTCGCCGGTGCGGCCCAGGGTGTCCCGGTAGCGGGCGTAGCGCTCCAGGCGGTCGTGCAGGGCGGCGGCGCTGAACGGTTTCAGCAGGTACTGGACGACGCCCGCGGAGACCGCCTGCCGGACCATCGCGAGGTCCCGGGCGGAGGTGACGGCGATGACGTCGGTGGTGTGCCCGGCCGCGCGCAGCGTGCGGCAGAGCTGCAGACCGTGCCCGTCGGGCAGGTAGAGGTCGAGCAGCAGCAGGTCGACCGGCGGGCCTGCGGTGCGGGCGCGCTCCAGGAAGCGCAGCGCGTCGGCGCAGCCGTGCACGGTGCCGACGGCCCGGAAGCCGGGTTCGCGCCGGACGTAGAGGGTGTGGGCGGCGGCGGCCACCGGGTCGTCCTCGACCACCAGGACGGAGATCACCGCGCCTCCCGGGTGCGCTGGAGCGGCAGTCGGACGGTGAGGACGGCGCCGCGTTCGCGCCCGACGGCGACGGTGCCGCCGTTGCGGCGGGCGGTCTGGGCGACCAGGGCGAGGCCCAGGCCGTGTCCGCGGCCGTCCTGCTTGGTGCTCCAGCCGCGGCGGAACACGTCCTCGACGGCTCCGGGTTCGATGCCGGTGCCGGTGTCGGCGACGCGCAGCAGCAGGTCGCCGTCGTCGATCCGGGCGGTGACGGACACCTCGGGCGGGTCGGGGCTGAGGGCGGCCCCGGCGATGGCGGCGTCCACGGCGTTGTCGATCAGGTTGCCGAGCAGGGTGACCAGGTCGCGGGTGGGGAGGCCGGGCGGCAGGACGCCGTCGTCGATCCGGCTGTCCTCGGTGAGGGTGAGGTCGACGCCGCGTTCGGCGGCCTGGGCCGCCTTGCCGAGCAGCAGGGCGGCGAGGACGGGTTCGGTGACGGCGGCGACCACCCGGTCGGTGAGCTGCTGGGCGAGCGCGAGTTCGGCGGTGGCGAACTCCACGGCCTCGTCGTGGCGGCCGAGTTCGATCAGCGAGACGACGGCGTGCAGCCGGTTGGCGGCCTCGTGGGCCTGTGCGCCGAGCGCCTCGGTGAAGCCGCGGACGGAGTCCAGTTCACCGCTGAGCGCCTGGAGTTCGGTGTGGTCGCGGAGGGTGAGGACGCTGCCGAGGCGCTCACCGACCGTCGAGGTGTTGAGCACCACGACCCGTTCGGCGGTGAGGTGGACCTCGTCGCGGACCGGTCCCGGTCCGGTGGCGGAGCGCACCAGGGCGGCCGGGAGGTCCAGTGCGGCGATCGACCGTCCCTCCACCGCGCCGTCGAGGCCGAGCAGTTCGCGGGCGGCGTCGTTGCAGAGCACCACCCGGTGGGAGCGGTCGAGCAGGACGAGGCCCTCGCGCACCGAGTGCAGGGTCGCCTGGTGGTACTCGTACAGGTGGCTGAGTTCGGCCGCGCCCATGCCGTGGGTGTGGCGGCGCAGCCGGGCGTTGGCGAGGTAGGTGCCGAGGCCGCCGAGGGCGAGCGCGCCGGCCGCGACGCCGACCAGGGCGAGCAGCGGGCCGCGCAGTTGGGCGCTGAGGGAGTCCATCGTGATGCCGGCGCTGACCAGCGCGACGACCCGCTGCTGCTCGTCCACGACCGGGGTGACCACCCGGACGGAGGGGCCGAGGGTGCCGGTGTAGGTCTCGCTGCGGGTCTCCCCGGCGAGCGCCCAGTCGATGTGGCCGAGGAAGGTCCGGCCGATCTGCTCGGGCAGCGGGTGGGTCCAGCGGACGCCGTCGGTGTCCATGACGGTGACGAAGGAGACCCCGGTGTCCAGCCGGACCCGTTCCGCGTACGGCTGGAGCACGGGGGAGGGGTCGGGTCCGGTGACGGCGGTGCGCACCGAGGGCGAGTCGGCGACCGCGCGGGCGACGGCGGTGACCTGGCGCCGGGCGGCGTCCTCGTGGTGGCCGGCGGTGAACAGGTACGCCAGGACGGCGCCGCCGGCCACCACGGCGGCGACGATGACGACCTGGACGAGGAAGAGCTGCCCGGCGAGGCTGCGCACCCGCCGGGGCGCGGCGGGGAGCGTGCGCACGGACATGCCAGACAGTGTGCACCACGGCCGTACCGGCCCCCAGGGGTGTGCGGGCGGTCCCGGGCGTCCGCCGGTGAACTCTATGAACGCAAGCGTGACCGGCGTCACTGCCGCGGCCCATAGTCGGAGCGGCCCACCACCCGGGGCCGCCAGGACAGCAGGGCGAAGGAGCCGCAGATGTCGATCACAGCAGGCGCGCAGGCAGGGGGCAGACGCCGGGACCGCAGCCACTACCTCTACATCGCGGTGATCGCGGCCGTGGTCGCGGGCGTGGTGGTGGGTCTGGTGGCGCCGGAGTTCGCGGTCGGGCTGAAGCCGATCGGCACCGGCTTCGTCAATCTGATCAAGATGATGATCAGTCCGGTTATCTTCTGCACCATCGTGCTGGGCATCGGCTCGGTCACCAAGGCCGCCAAGGTCGGCAGGGTCGGCGGCCTCGCGCTCGGCTACTTCCTCACCATGTCCACCGCGGCGCTCGGCATCGGCCTGGTCGTCGGCAACCTGCTGGAGCCCGGCTCCGGACTGCACCTGACCCAGGCGCTCGCCAAGTCCGGCCACGCCCAGGCGGCGGCCGGCGGCGCGCAGTCCACCACCGACTTCCTGCTCGGCATCATCCCGACCAGCCTGCTCTCGGCCCTCACCGACGGCAAGGTGCTGCAGACCCTGCTGGTCGCCCTGCTGGCCGGCTTCGCCCTGCAGGCGATGGGCCCGGCCGGGGCGCCGGTCCTGCGCGGCATCGAGCACATTCAGCGGCTGGTGTTCCGGATCATGGCGATGATCATGTGGGTGGCGCCGATCGGCGCGTTCGGCGCGATGGCCGCGGTGGTCGGCGCGACCGGCACGGCCGCGCTCAAGAGCCTGGCCGTGATCATGATCGGCTTCTACGTCACCTGCGCGCTGTTCGTGGTCGTGGTGCTCGGACTGCTGCTGCGGCTGGCCGCCGGGGTCAACATCTTCACCCTGCTGCGCTACCTGGGCCGCGAGTTCCTGCTGATCCTCTCCACCTCCTCCTCGGAGAGCGCGCTCCCCCGCCTGATCGCCAAGATGGAGCACCTGGGCGTCAGCCGCCCGGTCGTCGGCATCACCGTGCCGACCGGCTACAGCTTCAACCTGGACGGCACCGCGATCTACCTGACCATGGCCTCGATCTTCATCTCCGAGGCGCTGGACAAGCCGATGTCGCTCGGCGAGCAGCTCTCGCTGCTGGTCTTCATGGTCATCGCCAGCAAGGGCGCGGCCGGCGTCACCGGCGCGGGCCTGGCCACCCTCGCGGGCGGGCTGCAGTCGCACAAGCCCGCACTGGTCGACGGCGTCGGCCTGATCGTCGGCATCGACCGCTTCATGTCGGAGGCCCGGGCGCTGACCAACTTCGCGGGCAACGCCGTCGCCACCGTGCTGGTCGGCCACTGGACCGGCGAGCTGGACCGCGACCGGGCCCGGCAGGTGCTGGCGGGCGCGCTGCCCTTCGACGAGCAGACGCTGGTCGACGCACACGGCCCCGCCGAGCCGGCCGTCCCCGCCCCGGGGACCGCCCCGAGCCGCGAGTCCGCGGCGGTCTGACCCGCCACGCCCGAACCCCCCGGTCCGGCGCCGCTCCCCCGAACCCCCCGGCCCGATGCCGCTCCCCCAACCCCGAGCGGCGTCGGGCCGAGGCTCCCGCGTACCGGCCCGCCGCCGCGGGCCGGTACGCGTCAGACCGCCTCGGAGCCGCTGACCGCCCAGCTCAGGCCGGTCGCCGGATCCTCCAGCACGACGTGCAGATGGCGCAGCTCGTCCGTCGGGTCGCACCAGGTGAAGCAGCGCATCCGGGCGACCAGCGCGTTCACCTCCGCCCGGTCCGGACCGGCCGCGCCCGCCATCGCGCCCAGCGCCCGCCACAGCGCCAGCCGCCCGAGCGCCGAACCGCCCGCTCGCGCGCCCGCCCCGGCCTGCACCAGCACCGGATAGGCGGCGGCGAACGGCAGGTACCCGCCGGTCACCCGCACCCCCGGGGCGAACCGGGCCGCCGCCTGCGGGGCCGGACCCCGGACGCAGGCCGCCTCCAACCAGTCGGCCAGCCCCGCGAGCAGCCGGGTGGCCCGCTGGCCGGGCACCTGGCCGCCCGGCTCCGGCAGCTCCACCGGGCCCAGCCCCTCCCGGCTCGCCGGCAGTACCAGCAGCGAGCTGCGCGAGCCGCCGCCGCCCGGGTACTCCCGGACCCGGCCGCCCTCGCCCCAGCCCGCCGTCTCCCAGGGCTCCAGCAGTAGCGGCACTCCCTCCGGATCGGGCTCCGCCCCGTACGAGAGGTCCTCGCCGACCAGCACCCGGGTGTGCGCGACCAGCCGCCGGACCGGTGCCGGGCCGAGCAGCGGGGCGAGCCGCAGCCAGGAGTGCCGGGTGGCGAGCACCTCCCAGAGCGGACCGGCGTCGTGGTCGCCGATCCCGGCGGCGCTGCCCGGCCCGCCGTCCCGGTCGAACAGCCGTGCGGCCACCTCGGGCGGCGCCCCCCGGGCGATCAGGTGGCCGAGCGGCGCCGTCTCGGCGGCGGCCCACTCCTCACCCGCCGCCGCCGCGGCAGCCGCCCGGCGCAGCCGGTAGATGCGCAGCAGCTCGGGCCAGCGGCCCTCGTCCGCCAGCGTGCGCAGCCTGTGGTCCTGGTAGGTGATCACGATTTTCAGCGTACGACCGGTCCGCCCGCATCAGCTGACTTGCCGTCAGCGTGGCGCGTCAGCCGTCGGCACCGCCGCCCGGCTCCCGGGCCGCCCGCTCGTCGTCCAGCACGGCCCGCAGCCGGCGCAGCGCCCGCCGGCGGTTGACGTGCAGGGTGCTTCGGTGCACGCCCAGCAGGGCGGCGGCCTCGTCGACGCTGTACCCGGCGAGGTCGACCAGCAGCACCGCGCGGGCCTGCTGCGCGGACAGCCGGCGCAGCAGCCGGACCACCTCCCAGTGCGCCTGCAGCTCCCCGAGGCCGCCGCCGAGCGGGTCCGCCGGCGGGCCGCCGCGCTCGCGCTGCCCGGGCAGCGGGGCCCGCCGGCGCTCCTGGCGCCACCGGTCGCGGACCAGGTTGGCCACCACCGTGAACGCGTAGGCGTACGGCTGCGGGTGGCCGAGGAACCGCTCGGGCCGGCGGACCAGCCGCAGATAGGCGTCGTGCACCACGTCCTCCGCGGCATGGGGACTCCCGGTGAGCGAGAGGGCCGCCCGGCGGAGCCTGGGCAGCATTTCCGTGAACACCCGGTTGAATTCCCCGACGCGGCCGTGCGCATCCGGACCGACGACATCCATGGCCCCCACCTCGGAAATCGACAGCGCGACAACTCTTTTGTGACGCAGGTCACATCATAGTTCGTCGTCTCACGGTGCGCAGTCATTCGTGTGCAGTACGTCATCGACGCGGGCGGGAAATACCCGCCGACTTCCCGTCGGGGCACCGCAGACGAGCGAGGAGAAACACCATGTCCGGTCGGATCGCCCACCACGTCGCCAGGTTCGGACTCGCCGCCGCCGCCGCGCTCGGCGCGATCGGCGCCACCACCCTGCCCGCCACCGCGACCACCCTGCCCGCCCCGGCACCGGCGGCCGGCGAGATCGTCGCCGGCGCGGCCGACGCGCAGGCCGTCGCCGCCTCCTACCGGTGCGTCATCACCGCGAACCACGGCTGGCGGTGGGAGGGCAACTGCCGGATCTACTCCGGTGAGCTGCGCACCATCACCTACTGCGCCAACGGCACGTCCAGCACCGGCCTCTGGATCGGCGCCCGGCCCGAGCCCTGGGCGGTCTGGGGCAACTGCCCCGGCTCCACCTGGACCAGGGTCGTCTTCCAGACCCGCGGCTGACCCGCCCGGCACCCGGCCGTCCGCGGACGGCGGGCGGCGGCGCCGTCAGCCGGCGCCCCCGCCGTTCCGCGGCGGCTCCGCGGGCCGGTGCCCGTCCGGGCCCGCCCGCAGGTCCTCGATGGCGAGTTCGCCCGCCCGCCCGTACGGGGTGCGCCCCCGGGCCCGCGGGGAGAGCGCGACGAGGGCGGAGGCGAGCAGCAGCGAGGAGCCCAGCCCCACCAGCAGCGGCAGGACGAACTCCACCGGGTCGGCGCCGGCGTGCTGCAGGATGCCCATCGGACCTCCGGTCGACCGCCGTCCGCACGTACGCTTCCGGTCTGGGGTGCACGGGACGCTACCGGCGGCGGGCCGCGGTCGTCCGAGGATGCCGAAAGCGGCCCGCCGGGCACGGCGCTGTGCTCTCATGGATCGCCCGCCCCCCGGGGTCCGGCGGTGCGGGCCGGTGCTGCGGGCCCGGCAGCTCCGCTTCAGCGGCGCGGGGTCAGCCGGATCCGCATCGGCCCCTCCGCCCGCAGCGTGATCGCCACCGACAGCGGCACCTCCCGGTCCACCGCCTCCAGGTCGAACTCGCGCAGCAGCGAGCCCAGGGCGAGCACCGACTCCAGCATCGAGAAGTGCTGGCCGATGCAGGCCCGCGGCCCGCCGCCGAAGGGGTACCAGGCGTACCGGTGCCGGGCCTTCTCCGCCTCGGGCAGGAAGCGGTCCGGGTCGAAGGCCTCCGGCTTCTCCCAGTGGTCCGGGTGGCGGTGGGTCACCCAGGGCGCCAGCAGCACCTGCGACCCGGCCGGGACGACGTGCCCGCCGATCACGCTCTCGGCGACCGACCGCCGGCCGACCAGCGCGGCGGCCGGGTAGAGCCGCATCGACTCCTTGATGACCCGGGTGAGGTACGGCAGCGCCTCCAGGTCGGACGCCTGTGGGAGGCGGCCGGCGAGCACCGAGTCCGCCTCCTCCTGGGCTCTGCGCCGCGCCTCCGGGTGCTGGGCGAGCAGGTGCAGCGAGAAGGCCAGCGAGGTCGCGGTGGTCTCGTGGCCGGCCAGCAGGAAGATCAGCACCTGGTCGCGCAGTTCGGTCGCGTCCAGGGCCTCGCCGTCCTCGCCGCGTGCGTGCGCCAGCAGGTCCAGGAGGTCCTCGTCGCCGGACCGCCCGCCCTCCGGACGCGCCGCCCGCGCGGCGATGACCCGGTCGCAGATCCCGTAGAGCTCGCGGCGGGCCTCCTCGCCCCGGCGGTTGCCCGGAGTCGGCCAGGTGCGCGGGAGGCGGACCATCGCGAAGCCGCGGGACCGGACGTACTCGCCGAGCACCGGGAAGTAGCGGTGCACCACGCCCACCGCCTCCTCGACGTCCGTGCCGAAGAGGATCCGGGCGACGGCCCGCAGCGCGAAGCGGGACATCTCCGGAGCCACGTCGACCACGCCGCCGGGCACCTGCCGCCACCGCTCGACCAGCGACTGCGCCTCCAGGCCCACGGCCTCGGCGTAGGTGTCCACCCGGCGGCGGGTGAACAGCGGCTGGATCAGCCGGCGCTGGCGCTGGTACTCGGCGTCCTGGCTGGTCAGCAGGCCGTTGCCGACGGTGGTCCGCAGCTCCTCGTAGAAGGCGCTGTCCTTGCGGAAGTTGGCCGACTCGGTGGCGAGCACCTGCTGGACGCCCTCGGGCGCGGCCACCAGGTAGAACTCGATGCGCCGCCCGGGCGGGCCCGCCGTGAAGCGCACCACGTCGCCGTAGTCGCGCCGGGCCTCCAGGTAGGTCTCCAGCGGGCGCTTGACGATGTCGAGCATCGACCCGAGCAGCGGCAGTCCGGGCGGGCCGGGGATCCGGGTCGCGGTCGCCATCGTGCGGTCCTCCTCCAAGGTGATCCCGATCTCCACAACTTAACTGACCGGTAGTCAGTGGAGAAGGGGTCGGACCGCACGGTGTCGGGTGCCCGGTGCCGGCCCGCGCGCCGGAGCCGCACCCGGACGGCCGCGCGCGGGGGCCCGGCCGGGGCGGCGGGGGGCGCGCGGCCCGGCACGGGGAACGGCGACACTTCAAAGAAAAAATACAACAACCCGTCAGCAGGGATTTGGAAGTACAGA
>NZ_JBSGXP010000047.1:0-52658 GCF_053610105.1 Kitasatospora sp. NPDC054939
CGACGGCCTCCGGAGCCCGGAGGCCGTCGGCGCCCTGCTACGACCTCCCAGCCCCGGAAGGTCCGCCGGGCACGGTGGTCGAACGCCGGACGAGGGAATCGCCCCAGGCGCGGGCGCGGTCGAGTTCGCCCTCGCGGAGCGGGCCGTCGGCGTCCTCGACGACGAAGCCCTCGGGTTCGGCGACGACGTCGTAGCGGTGGTGGGCGAGCCGGCGGGCGATGCCCGGGGCAGCGCCACCGCTGCCCGCGGCGGAGCCCCGGGTGTCGAAGGCGGCGGCGTGCGTCCCGGGTCGGCTCTCCGGCAGCCGGTGGAACCAGGTCCGCAGGCCCGGTCCCGCGGCGGTTTCGCGTGCCTCGGCCGCGGCGTCCTCGCTGCCCTCCTTCCTGCCCTCGGCCGCGGCGGCCATCCGGCGGCTGAGGCCGGAGGACATGCCGCGCATGTGGGTGGGCCCGCCCACCACCAGGAGGTCCGCCGACCGGGTGAGGTCCGCGTCGGCCCTGGCCACCGGGAGGCAGTCCACGTCCGCTGCCGGGTCGGACGCGTGGACGCCCTCGGCAACGGCCTCGGCGATCTCGCGCGTGTTGCCGTACATGCTCTCGTACACGATCACGGTGTGCATGGCTCTCCCTTTCCGGTTCCCGCCGTTCGTCACCACCAGCCTGGTCGACGGGCGCGCCCGGGGCATGGGCCGTGCGGACCCGGTCTGCCGCCGAACAGCCCGCGGTGGTCGACCGCGCTTCCGCTCCGCCGACCCACCGCGCACCGCACACCACCCGCCACCCGGCGCCCACCGCGCACCGCCTGCCCACCGCGGAGCCCGGCCGGACACGTGCCCATCGGTCCCCCGAATGGTGCCGACCGGCCCATGCGCGGCGCCCGACGCACGGTGCACGCTGGAAGTGAGGCAGGAGCCCACCGACCGACCGGAGCGGTACGGCGGTGCACCGGGGCGTTCGCCGTACGAACCGGCCCGCACCGGAGCAGCCGCCCCGCCGACCGCGTCGCCCGCGGTGGATCCGAGCCCGACGGCCCGACGGCCCCACGGCCCCGTCGGCCCCGTCGGCCCCGTCGGCGCCCGGACCTCCTGCGCCGCAGGCCGCCGGCCACCGGCCGAAGGCGCTACCCCTGGAGACGGCCATGGCCATGACCCTCGCACTGGACGGAACGGCGCTGGAGAAGCTGATCTCCGCTGCGGTCGCCGCCCCCTCGATCCACAACAGCCAGCCCTGGCGCTTCCGGCTGCGGCCGGAGACCGCCACGCTGGAGGTCCGCGCCGCCCGTGAGCGCGCACTCCCCGCGGCCGACCCGCAGGGGCGGGCGATGCACATCTCCGTCGGCGCCGCGGTGCTGAACCTGCGCGTCGCAGCCCGGCACCTCGGGTGGGAACCGCGGGTGCGGCTGCTGCCGGACCCCGGCGAGCCCGATCTGTTCGCGGCCGTCGGCCTGGACACGCCCGCCGCGGTCCGGCTGCCCGGCACCGAAGAACTCCACGAGGCCATCCGGCGCCGGCACTCCGTCCGCACCCCGTTCACCGGCGACCCGGTCCAGCCGTTCGTGCTCGACGAACTCGCGACGGCCGCCCGGGCCGAAGGCGCCGTGCTCCACGTCCCCGGCCCCGAGGAGACGGCCCGCCTGCTGGGGCTCACGGCCGAGGCCGAGCGCCGCAACACCACCGACGAGGCGCAGCGCACCGAGAGCCGCCGGTGGATCCGCACCGGGAACGTGCCGCCGTACGGCATTCCCGAGCGCGCGCTCGGCCCCCGGGACCGCACGGGCCACCTGCCGATGCGGGACTTCACCGCGCTCCACCCGGCCGAGCACCGGGCCTCCGCCACGTTCGAACGCCGTCCGTGCCTGGCGGTGCTCGCCACGGCGCGGGACCGGCCGGAGGACTGGCTGCGCGCGGGGCTGGCCCTGGAACACGTCCTGTTGGCCGCCACCGTGCGCGGTGTGCGGGCGTCCCTGCTGCACCAGGCGATGGAGTGGTCCCACCTGCGGTGGGCGGCCCGCGAGCCCCACGAGCGGCCCGAGCACGTGCAGATGCTCCTCAGGCTCGGCTACGGCCCCGAGGGCACGCCCACCCCGCGGATGGCCGTTCGGGACGTCCTGGAGGCGGACGGCCCCGTCGGCGGGTGAGGCGGACCTCATCGCGCCCTGCCGTCCACCCGGCCGGGGCCTGCCGGGTGGCCGGCGAGGAGTTCACGGCCGGGGAACCCCCTGGTGCCGGTTGCCGGGATGCCGGGGGTCCACCGTCATCAGGGCGCCGAGGACGGTCGCGGTGGTGAGGATGCCCTGGTGGTCGAGATGGACGGTGCCGGCGTCCGCCGCGTTCCACGGCTCGTGGACGGTCGGCGTGGTCAGCCGCAGGTGGGCCGAGGCGGGCCAGGAGCCGTCGCGGCCCTGCCCGTCGAGGAGGTCCCCGAGCGGCTCGTACGCTGCGGGGGTTCCCAGGGCGAGTCGGCAGCGCAGGAGGAGTGCGGTCTCGAAGGCGCCGTCGGGCACGTAGTGGCGCACCGCCTCGCGGGTCGGTTCGAGCGTCCGGTCCGCCGCCGGTCGACGGTCCGGGCGGGTGAGGAGGTCGAGGGACGACGCCGTCGGGTAGAGCGGCGTCAGCCACCAGTACGAACGCCACAAGCCGTGGTCACCGCGCCGTCCGAGGAGCCAGGAGGCCGCCCGGCCCACTCCCGTGCCCAGGCCCGCCACCGCTGTCGCGGTCACGTCGGCGGTCGGTGCGGCCCACGCCCCACCGGGGAGCGAGCCGGGTGGGTAGGTCGCGACCCCGCCGCCGGGGTGGCGGCACCGGCGGAGCACGGCCAGGGCCCCCGGCGGGACGGGCAGACCCCGCGCGCGCAGCGCCTGCACCGCCAGACCGGTCGAGTCCGCGTCGTCGTCGCAGGTTCCGTTGTAGCCCCAGCCTCCGCCCGGGGTACGCGCCGAGCTCAGCCACCCGAGCGCGGTGTCGGCGGGACTTCGTGACGGTCCGGCGGGGAGGCCCGACAGCTGGGCGAGGACGTAGGCCGTCACCCACGCGTCGGCGGTACCCACCGGCAGTGTGTAGTCGGTCCAACGACCCTGCTGCTGCGCCTGGTTCAGCCAACCGAGGCCGCGGCGAAGGGCGGCGGCCACGGCCGGGGCGGACGGCTGCCCGGCGCCCGCACGGCGCGCTCCGCCCCGGGGCCGGTCGATCCGGGACTCCGCCGCCGTGGTGGCCGGCGGCGGTTCGAGGTAGAGGTTGACGTGGTGCGCGCCGTCGGGTTCGTACCCGAGGCCGACGAAGCGGACGACATCACAGCGCTCCTCCGCCGGTGACGGTGCGCCCAGGGCGGTGAGGGTGGCGGCGGGCCCGGCGGGGTCCAGGCCGAGGCGGCCGAGCAGCCTGGCGGTGGCCCGCGCGACGGGTGCGTCGCCCGCGCTCCACCGGGTGACGGCGAGATCGGTCTTGAGCGTGAGGACACCGTCGGCGGGATGGGCCTCCAGGGTCAGGACGAACGCCCCGTCGGGGTAGACGGCCCGGTCCGGGTGCGGGAACGCGTCGAGCAGCTCGCGTACGGCCGGCAGGTGGGCCGTCGCGCCGAGGGCGGTGTACCAGCGCTGCAACCAGGCCGCGGTCACGCGCTCGGACCTGAAGTACGTCTTCACGCGACCCGGTTCGCCCGTGGGCGTGATGTCCACGGCGAGACCGACCGGCCACGACCCGGCCGATACCTGCGAGGACAGCTCGCACAGCCGCTCCAGGGCATGCTCCCGGCCGAGTGACCTGAGGACCAGGCCGACGCGCCGCCATCGGTCGAGTGGCCGGTCCCGGCAGAGGTTGAGGTAGGGCTTGAGTGCGACGGTGGATCCCGCCGCGCCCACTCCCGTCCACAGGGCGCTGCGCCAGTGCGCCGGAAAGTCCGTGGCGTCCGGCAGGACGGTGGGCAGGACGTCCCGTGCGAACCAGCGTGGGACGCCGGGCAGACCGAGAACGCGGCAGGCCCGGCCGAGCCGGTCCAGCGACATCTCCAGCCGTTCGTGCGCACCGGTCCCCGGGGTGCCGGACTCGCACAGGAACCGCACCGCCGCCGGTGGGCCCGCGGTGCTGAAGCAGGCCGACCACTGGAACGGGAGGCCGTTGGCGTTGATGCGGGACAGGCCCGGATAGGCGTCGGCGGTCGCACGGTCGAGGGACTCCCGGGTCAGGACGTCGAACACCGCTCCGAGCCGCTCGGCCGTGGCGTGCGGAAGGCGGGCAGCCGCGGCGAGTGACCGCAGCTGCCCGCAGACCAGGTGATCCAGCCGGGTCGTCGTGGGGGTCAGGACCGGCACGGCTCTCCTGTCACGGGGCGGGGATCCGCTCGATGATGGCGACGGAACCGTCGGCCCCGCTGATGCCCGAGGCACCGGTCGCGCCGGTGGCACCGGGGCTGCCCTGGGCACCGGCGTTGTTGCCGGTGCCGGGTTCTCCGCCCGTCCCACCGGCCCCGGCGCCGCCGCCGAGTCCGCCCGGACCGCCGGCGGAGGTTCCACTGACGGTTCCGGTCGTGATGGTGTTGGCCACGATGGTGATGTTGCCGCCGTCACCGCCGTCACCGCCCCGGCCGCCGTTGCCGCCGTTGCCGCCGTCGCCGCCGTCGCCGCCGTCACCGTCCGGGTCGCCGTCGTGCGCGGGCTCCCCTCCGCCGCCGCCGAAGCCGCCGTCACCGCCACGGCCGCCGTCACCGCCACGGCCGCCGCGCCCGCCGCCCGTGTTGACGTTGAAGCCGACGACGAAGTCGTCCACCTCCAGGACGATGTTGCTGCCGTTCCTTCCGGCGCCGCCGGCCGTGCCGTCGGCGCCGTTCACACCGTCGCCGCCGAGGCCGCCGTCGCCCGGTGGATCGCTGCCGACCCAATGGTCTACTCCGGCGTCACCGACCTGGCCGGTCGCGCCGAGGCCCCCGGCCGTCCCGGGAAATCCGTCGGCGCCGTCCGGGCCGCCGCTGTTGATGTCAGGCATGGTTCCGCAACCTCTCGTTGTACGTGTCCTTGTACGGGTACCGGACGAATCGGGTCGGCGCCGTCACGCGGGCGTGCCCTCGACCGAGACGGCGCTGATCTTCACGTTCCCCAGGCAGACGATGCGGCCGCGGCCGCGCATCCGGATGCGCCGGGCCACGAGTCCCTGTGTGCTGGCCGACAGGGTGAGCGTCGCTCCGTCCGCGATGTCGATGTCCCCGGCGGTGAAGATGTGAATGATCGGCCGCACGTCGGCGAGCCACCGGTCGATCGCCGGACGCCACTGCTTCAACGACACCGTGCTGGCCGCGTGGACGTATTCGCGGGCGGCCAGGTAGGCGAGCTTGCGCGCCTCGCCGCGAGCGATCGGATCCTTGACCTCCAGGTCCTCGGGCCGCAGCAGGCGCTTCGTCAGCTCGTCGGCGCGCGGTCGGAGGTGGTCCGCCCGGACGGCGTGGTCGGGTACGTTGACGGGGCCGAGCAGCTTGCGCACCTCGTCGATCGACCGTGGGCGCACCTGGCGGTAGCCGGCGGCGAACCGCGGCGAGTCCGGCGAGACCACGAGCCTCTCGTTCGCCTCCAGCCGGAGGTTCTGGGGTGGGGCGGTCGCGCCCTCGGGGTCGCCGGGTGACGCGTTGGTGGGTGATGTCATGAGGTCCTCCCTCGGAGTTCGCGGGCGCGGCCCGGGCCGGGGGTTCGGGGGTTCCGCTCCGGTCCGGGTCCGCCGCCGCCCCGCGGCGCGGCGCACGGGGGCCGCGCGTGTGGTCCGCCGACTGCGGCCACGGGGGATGCCGACGGCTTCCCGGGGGACTGTCCCCGCGGCCGGGCCGTGGCCACAGTCAGCTTGCACCGGTTCGCCTCGTCGCGCAGCGCCGGGCGGGCGGCGGAAGGAGCCACGGCGGTGTCGGCCGGTAGCGGCTCCGGCCGTGGGAACGCGCCCCACCGCGGGTGCCCGTCCACCTCCGGGACGCGGCCGCACCCGGGCCGCCGGCGCTGCTCCTCACGGATGACGCACGGACGGACCGGGCACGGCCGGGGGCGGCGCGGCCGAGGACGGCGCCGGGTCAGGACGGCGTGTCGGGCAGGGGTCCCCGTCGCCCGCGGAGGTCCGTCAGGCCGACGTGGGGCCTGCCCCGTCCGCCGTCCGCGGACGGGGCAGGCACTCGCCCGGTCGGGGCACGCCGAGGGGGCCGGGTGGCCGCACCGGTACCGGCGGGCAGCGTGTCGGCGGCCCCGCGTCCGGCAGCCGACTTCTCCTCCTCCACGACCAGCGGGTGCTCCCGTGCCCACGTATCGGCGCGGACACCTGTGACCAGCCAGCTCACCCGCTGCCCGGAACGGCCGCCGGCGACGTCGAAGCTGTTGTCGCCGATCTCCCGGCTGATGTGCAGTTCGGGCGCCGGGGCCCCGAGCGCGGTGAGCTGGTAGCGGAAGTCCTCGTTCAACGCCTCGAACCAGTCGGGCAGTTCGACCGTGGCCCGGCCCTCGTCGTCGAGCGTGACCGTGCCGTCGTAGACGTTCTTGCGCTCCGGCGACTCCACGGAGCAGTGCGCAAGCGTGCGGTGCACGGGATCGAGAGGGTGGTCGATGCGGAACTGGCAGGCCGCCTTGTTGATGCTGCCGGACACCTCGACGTCGCCGATGAAGTCGGCGGCCAGGGGGACACCGATGGCGAACAGGCCGAGGTCCCCCACGCCGACCACGCCGATGGGCCCCGGAGGGACGGCGAGGCCGAGCTCGAACGCGTTGTCCCCGCTGGAGCCCCACACCCCGGCGAGCGCGCCGCTGCTTCCGGTCACCCCCACACCCTCCAGGCTTCGGCCCGACATCCCGGGTCCGTTCGCGGAGAAGCCCTCGACACCGGTGCCCTCGCTGACGATTCCGAGAACCCCGGTACCGATGGAGAAGAAGCCCTCGTCATCGGCGGATTCGTCGCTCGTCCCCACCACTCCCGTCGCGCCCCGGCCGCCCTGCCCCTCGACGCCGACGCTCATCCCGCTCGCGCCGGTCAACCCGGGGCCGTGAACGCTCGTCCCGGCGACCCCCGGCCCCTCGTTGCCCGTTCCGGTCACCCCGGCGGACGCCATCCCGCCCCGCCCGTCCACCCCGGGGCCTTCCCCACCCGTTCCGGACACTCCCGGCCCCTGCGCACTCGTCCCTGAAACGCCCGGCCCCGTACCACTCGTACCGGACACACCGGGGCCCGCCGCGCCCGTCCCCGAGACACCCGGCCCCGTACCACTCGTACCGGACACACCGGGACCGGCCGCACCCGCCCCCGACACCCCGGGGGACGACGCCCCGCCCCGCCCCTGGACACCCGGGCCCTGGTCGCCCTGCCCCGCGATCCCGGGCCCCTGCGCACTCGTCCCCGCAACGCCCGGCCCCTTCTCGGCCCGGCCGGACACGCCTGCCGCGTCGCCGCCGCCCCGGCCGGAGACGCCCGTGCCCCGGCGGCAGACGCCGTGCACGCCGATGCCCTGGGCGGCGATGTTCACGCCCACCACGCCCGCCCCGCCCGGGATCTCGCCGTCACCGGCGGGCAGGCCGCTGCATCCCAGCACCCCCGGACCGACGTTGCTGTCGCCGAACACCCCGAACCTGATCGGCGGGCTCTCCTGCCCGGGGTCGAAACCACTGGCCTCGTCCTGTGACTGCGGCGGCTTGATCGGCACCGCCCTCACCTCCAACTCATCCGGGGGGCTGCGACCCGGGTCGCCCGGGGTGACGCAGGGCGGTCAGCCCGCGCTCGGGCGGCTGGCCGTGGGCCTCGGGAGTGAGGTAGTAGCCGCACTCCTCCGGTGCCTTCTCCTCCTCCTCGACCAGCGGGTTGGCCTCCGCCCACGGGTCCCGGCGCACTCCGGTGACCTGCCAGCACACCTCCGCCCCCGGCACACCGCCGCGGATCTCGAAGCTGCCGCCGCCCTCATGGCGGACCACGTGCAGCCCTGGCGCCTCCCGGTCGAGCGCGGTCAGCTGGTAGCAGAGCCGGCCGTTGAGGGCGGCGAACCACGCGGGAAGCGTGACGGTCGCCGCGCCGGCCCCGTCGAGGGCGACCGTGCCGTCGTAGACGTTCTTGCGCTCCGGCGACTCCACGAAGGAGTGCGCGAGGGTGCGGTTGGCCGGGTCGAGCGGGTGGTCGATCCGGAAGCCGCCCCCGGCCTTGTTCAGCTGACCGGTGATGGTGACCGACCCGACGAACTCGGCCGCGCTGCCCTCACCGACGGCGATCAGACCGGTGCCGCCGGACGCGAACACGCCGACGCCGCGCCTCTCGCCGCCATCGGCCACGGTGCCGATACCCGACACCCCCGTGCCGGCTCCGTGGCCCGCGACCCCGACGTCCCGGCGGCTCAGCCCGACCACTCCCTGGCCCTCGTCGGCGTTCCCCTGCACCGCGGCCGCGCTGGAGGCGATCCCCTGCACCGCGGGCTGGTCGTTCTCGCTGCGGCCCAGCACGCCGGGCCCGTGCGCGCTGGTGCCGCTCACCCCCGGCCCGGCGAACCCGGCGCCCTGGAGCCCCGGGAAGCCTGCGGCTCCACGCCCGATCACTCCGGGGCCCTGGTCGCTCGTGCCCATCACCCCCGGGCCGGCCGCGCCCCTGCCACGGACACCGGGCGCCGGGCCCGCCCCGTGGCCCTCCACCCCCGGTCCCCCGCCGCTGACCCCCAGCAGCCCCGGCCCGTCGGCGCTCTGGCCCTCCACCCCGGGGCCGGTACCGCCCGTACCCCGCACGCCGGGCTCGTTGCCACCGCCCCTGCCGCTGACCCCCGCCCCGCTCCCGCTCCGCCCCGACACGCCGGGGCCCAGTCCGCTCGCCCCGGAGACGCCGGGCCCGATGTCGGCGGTACCGGCCACGCCCGGCAGTCCCTGACCGCCGCGGCCGGAGACACCCGTTCCCTGGGGGCAGACCCCGTGGACGCCGATCCCCCGCTCGGCCTTGTTCACGCCCAGGACGCCCGCGCCGCTCTCGATCGCACCGTCGGGGCCGTCACCGGCGGCCCTGCCGCTGCTCCCCAACACCCCCGGACCGACATCGCTGTCCCCGAACACCCCGAACCTGATCGGCGGATCCGCCAGGCCCGGGTCGAAGCCACTCGGCACATCCTGCGACTGCGGCGGTTTGATCGGCACCGCCCTCACCTCCAACTCGTCGTACCGAGCGCCGCGTTCACTGCTCCGGGCGCGGCGCCGCGGCGAGGCCTCGCTCGGGCGGCTCGCCGCGCTCCCCCGGGTGGAGGAAGAAGCCGCGTTCGGCGGGGGACTTCTCCTCCTCGGTCTCCAGCGGGTTCCCCTTCGCCCAGACGTCCGCCCGGACACCGGTGACCTGCCAGCTGACCCGCTGTCCGGGACCGCCACCGGCGATCTCGAAGCTGCGCCCGCCGATCTCCCGGGCGATGTGCAGATCCGGTGCCGGCGCGCCGATCGCGGTGAGCTGGTAGCGGAAGTCCGCGTTCAACGCCTCGAACCAGTCGGGCAGTTCGACCGTGGTCCGGCCCTGTCCGTCGAGCGTGACCGTGCCGTCGTAGACGTTCTTGCGCTCCGGCGACTCGACGAAGGAGTGGGCGAGGAAGCGGTTCTCCGGGTCGAGCGGGTGGTCGATCCGGAAGCCGCCGCCGCCCTTGGTCAACACGCCCGTCACATGGACGTTCCCGTTGAACTGCCCCGCCACGGGCCGTCCGGTGGCCATGATCCCCACCGGCCCGCCGGTGATGACCCCCACCGTCCGGAAGCTGGAGGCCACCACGCCGGCGCCACGGACGCCGACGCCCTCGATGGCCGGCGGCGGGGTGGCGGGCGGAATCACGATGCCCAGCAGGACGTCGCCCGGATCACCGAGGTCGTCGACACCGAACGGGGTCAGCAGGAGCCCGCTGCGCGCCGACACGGCCGTACCCGTGCTGCTGACGGCCCGCACCGCCGCGCCGCTGCCGCTCGTCGCCGCCACCGCGCTGCCGCTCTGGCTGGTCGCGCCCACCCCCGCCCCCTGGACGCTGTGGCCCGTCACCCCGGCGCCCGTGGTGCTGACGCCGGAGACACCGGCGGCGCGGGTACTGCTGCCGGCCACGCCCGGACCTGCCGTCCCGGAACCGGCCACCCCCGGTTCGGCGCCCCCACCGACCCCGGACACTCCGGTCCCGTGCTCGCTGACGCCCACCACGCCCGGACCGTCCACGGCTGCGCCGGCGACACCCGGGTGGGCACCGCCGCCCCGGCCGGAGACGCCGTTCCCCCGTGCGGCGAGGCCGCGCACCCCGGTGCCGCCCTCCGCGACGCTCACGCCGAGGACGCCCGCCCCGCCCTGCGGGCCGCTCGGGGCCGGCTCCCCGGTGCTGCCGATGACGCCCGGACCGACGCCGCTGTCGCCCCAGACCCCGAACCTGAGCAGCGGAGTCTCCTGCCCCGGGTCGAAGCCACTGGGGACGTCCTGTGATTCAGGCGGTTCGACGGGCATCGTCTCGTCCTCTCTCTCACCAGCGGTCCCGGCCCCTACTGTTCGCCCTCCGTGGTCCGCACCACCGTCTCCGGGTCGCGCGCCGCGGCGATCGACCGCTCGGGCGGCTCCCCGAAGGCCTCGGGGTAGAGGAAGAGGCCGCATTCCTCCGGTGCCTTCTCCTCCTCCCCGCCGACCGGGTTGGCCCGGGCCCAGGCGTCGCGGCGGACACCGGTGACCTGCCAGCACACCTCCAGGCCCGCGTCGCCGCCCGCGATCGAGAAGCTGTTGTCGGCCAGCTTCCGACTCACGTGCAGTTCGGGCGCCGCCGCCCCCACGGGCGTCAGCTGGTACCGAACGGACTCGTTGAGCGCCTCGAACCACTCCGGCAGGCTCACCTCCGCCCGGCCGTCGGCGTCCAGGGTCACCACACCGTCGTAGACGTTCTTCATCTCCGGCGACTCCACGAAGGAGTGGGAGAGGAAGCGGTTCTCCGGGTCCAGCGGGTGATCGATCCGGAACCCGCCACCGCCCTTGCTGAGGCTTCCGGTGATGACGACGTTGCCCACGATCCGCGCGCCGAGGGTGCTGCCCTGGGCGACGAGTCCTGTCACGCCTTCCGCCCTGACCCCGATGCCGTTCAGACTCATACCGTGGACGCCTGCGCCGTGGAAGCTCGCGCCCATCACCGCCGGGCCGGTGTTGGGCGCGAACCCGAACCCGAAATCCTCGGTGTCGGAGTGGCCGTTGCGGCCGAGCACGGCGAGGCCGTCGAAGCTGGTGGCGAAGATCCCGGTGCCGGCGCCCGGGGTGCTGGCGAGCATCCCACTTCCCGTCTGGCTGGTGGCGCTGACGCCGGGCCCGCTCGTACTGGCCCCGATCACGCCCGGCCCGGCGCCGCCGCTGCTGCCGGAGACTCCGGCGTCCTGCGCGCTGGTGCCGCGCAGCCCGGGACCGGTCTGACTCTGCCCGGACACCCCCGGACCAGCCGTGCCCGTACCCGACACACCCGCGGAGGAACCACCGCCGGTACCCGAGGCGCCGACACCCTGGGTACTCCTGCCCAGCAGCCCGGGACCGGTCTCGCTCTGCCCGGACACCCCCGGACCACCGGAACCCGACCCCGCCACACCGGCGGAGGAACCACCGCCGAAGCCCTCCATGCCGACGCCGTTCCTACTGACCCCCGCGACGCCGGGGCCCGAGTCGCTGTTGCCCAGCACCCCGGTGCCCTCGTGGTCGGTCCCGCTCACCCCGGCCTCGTCGACGTTGGTGCTCACGCCTCTGACGCCCGTCCCCCGCTCGCTCACGCCCTCCACCCCCGGGCCGCTCTCCCCGGCCCCGGACACGCCGGCCGCGAAGCCCGCACCCCGGCCCAGCACGCCCACCCCCTGGCCGCTGGCGCCCGACACCCCGGGCCCCTTCGCGCTCGTGCCGGACACCCCCGGCCCGGCCGTCGCCTTTCCCGACACACCCGGGTTGTCGCCGCCGCCCCTCCCCGAGACCCCGGTGCCCTGGCCGCAGAAGCCGTGGACACCGATGCCCTGGGCGGCGACGTTGACGCCCAGGACGCCCGCCCCCCGCTCGATGGCGCCGTCGGAGCCGGGCCCCGTGGTGGCCCGGGTGGCACTACTGCCGAGGAGACCCGGTCCGTCCCCGTTGGAGCCGTGCACGCCGAAGTTGATCTGCGGGGTCTCCTGCCCCGGGTCGAAGGTGCTGGAGGAGTCTGCCTGGGTCTGCGGAGGTCCGAGAGACATCTCGCCACCCCGTTCGCTGATTGTCGGATGATCACCGGTACGTGATCTGGAAGCAGGAGAGTTTGACGGACTCCCCGTTGGACGCCGCCCCGCTGAGGTCCGCGGTGATGAAGTAGCGGTGCGTCTTGTTGGTGACGACCGCGGCCACCGGCACCGGGGTCGAGGCGTTCAGGGCGGTGACCCTGACGAGGTCCTCCGCCCCGGCCCCGGAGAAGTCCTTCCGGCGCAGGGTCACGGTGATGAGGCCGGTGTCGTTCGGCGGCCTGGTGCCGAGTACCAGGAGCGACCTGAGCTCGACCCCCTCCGGGAGGACGACGTTCATGATGCCGTGGGCCTCCGTGGCGTCCGCCACCTTCTGTGCCTGGTCGGTGGCCACCACCCAGGGTGTGGGGGGCGGCGCCGCACCGCTCGCGGGTACCCGGGTCGGGGTGAGGGTGGGCACCAGGGAGAGGAAGGACTCCTGCGGGGCCAGCGACCGGATCAGCGGGTTGAGGTGCCCGTCCGCGAGGGTCTTGAACTCGTCCTCCAGGTTGTGGAAGCGGATGTTGATGCCCTTCTCCCCGCCCGCCTGGACCCGGTCCTCGTTGTCGATCCAGTCGGTGTGGGAGAACTTGGGGACGTATTCGTCGGTCATCGTTCGTCGTCCTTGTCCGGTCGGAGGAATCGGGCGGGGGATCGGGAGGGGAGCTCGTTCGAGCGGTGGTAGGTCGGGAAGGTGTAGGCCGGAAGCACGTCGGTGTCGGCCTCCTCGCCCGACAGCTCCCGGACGTGCGCGCGCAGCCGTTCGGTACGGAACTCCACGCCGATCGGGTGGAACCAGTTGAGGATGTTCAGCACCAGGTCGTAGCGGTCCTTGCTGAGGACGACCCGGTCGTCCCCGTCGCGGGCCCCCGCGAGCCGGACCTCGCACTGGTAGGGCCGCAGCCCGTCACCCGGGAGGTAGCTCGCCCGGACCGGAACGGTGCCGGGCGCCCGGCCCTCGACCCTGGTGACCGGGTCGGTGGGCGAGGCGACCGCCGCCCGGCCGGGTGACGACGGGCCGACCGACCAGGAGAGCGCCCGTTTGCCGCCGGGGCCCAGCACCTGGCGGGACACCAGCCGCGGTGGCCTGGGTGGGGACTGTCCCAGGGGCGCCGGGTCGGCGAGCAGCACGCCTGCCCCGCCCTGCGGGGCGGCCAGCAGGCACGGCGCGTACGGCGCGGCGGCCGGGCCGACGGCGAGGGCGCGGCAGTCGCCACCGGGATCGAGGGCCCGGGGCAGCAGGGTGTCGGTGGTCGTGTCGATCACGTGGACGCGCCCGGCCGCCGAGTCCGAGCCCGCGGTCGCCACGTACAGGTGTCGGCCGGTGGGGGCGGCACGCAGGGTCAGCGGGACGGTGGTGGGCGGGAAGCCGCCGATGGTGGCGCTCGGCGTGGTCGCGCCGGCCGGGTAGACCTGGACGGACACGGTGCCGCCGCCCGTGCCGGTGCTGCGGCGGGCCACGTACAGCTTGGTCCCGTCCGGGGTGAAGGCCGCGCCCAGGGTCTCGGTGCCCGTTCCCGTGCTGATGACGGGGCCCTGCTGCTGCAGGTCGGCCCGGGAGAGCCGGCAGAACCGGCCGCCGTCGAGCAGGACGGCGAGGACGGGGGCACTCGCGCTGACGGCGAGCCCGCGCGGCGCGGCCGGGAGCGTCGCGGTACTGGGAGCCGGCGGCTGGACCTGCGGGTCGTAGGCGCGCAGCGTCCCGTCACCCGCGTACGCGACGTAGAGCCGCGTGCCGTCGGTGCCCAGGGCGACGGGGCGGGGCCCGACGAGGGCGGGAGCGGTGGGGGCGAGGGTGACCGGGTCGAGCACCGAGACGGACCCGCCGGGCCCGTGCGCCACGTACAGCCGGCCGCCGACCAGGGCGAGTGGTCCCGGGAAGGGGGTGACCGGGGTGGAGCCGGCGAAGGTGAGCCCGGGGAAGTCACCGGGGCGACCGGCCGCCACGGTGAAGGTCGCGATGCGGTGGCTGCCGGGTTCGGAGAGGTGGAAGCGGGCGCCGTCGGGGGTGAAGCAGGCGTCGACGGGCGAGGCGTGCGGCTCGGCGGCGACCGTCGCGCTCTCGCCGACGGCGAGTTCGGCGGGGCCGCGCACCTCGATCGGCTCTCCCGCGGCGACCGCGACCTCGATGACGCGCCCTGTCGGCGGGTCCGGCCGGGCGACCTTCACGTAGTCGAACCCGGCGTCGAAGGCCAGCACGGCCAGTTCGCCGGCGGGCAGTTCGGTGTGCCGCAGTTCCAGCGCCCGGCCCTGGGCACGCAGGCCGGCCGCGTCGGGGGCGAAGCCGGCCGCCACCACGAGGCGGCCGTTCGCGGGAAGGAGGTCGAGCAGCCGGTCCAGGGCGCGGGAGGTGACGCTCTGCATCCTGCGGTGGGCCGGGTCCTCGCCGTAGTCCACGGTGCGGCGGGTGCCGGTCAGATCATCGGTGCGGACCAGCAGGTTGGCGGGTTCGAAGTCCTCCGTGCGCGGCCCGGCGGCCTGTTCCTCGGTGACTCCGGTCCGGCCGGAGCGGTCGATCGACCCGCCGGGGGCGAACTCGTCGGCGGCGGGGCTGATCCGCAGGGCGAGGCTGCCGCCGCGGACGTGGCCGGCGCGGGCGACCTCCACCTGGACGGTCACGTCCCCGGCGGCCACGGCGGTCAGTACGGCCGGGACGCCCTGGCCGACGGTGGCCTCGCCCGGGCCGGAGCGGGTGACGGACCAGCGGACGCCGGCGCCGGCGAGCCGGGCCGGGCTCGGTTCGAGGCCGAGGGGCACGGAGTCGCGCACCCGCACCCGCCGGCCGGGCGGGCCGGCCAGGATGCGGAACGCCGGGCCGGGTGGCTGGGCCGCGTGCACCAGGCCCTCGTGGGCGTGCCGGACCCAGCCGAAGCCGGCGGCGTGGGCGTGCACGGCGAGTTCGCCGGCGGGCAGGGCGGTGTGGCGCAGGAGCAGCGCCCGTCCGACCCGGTGCACGTCGGTGGCGGCCGGGTCGTGGGCGCGCAGGACGTGCAGTGTCCCGGGCAGGCCGACGAGGCGGTCGAGCAGGGCGTCCAGGGCGTCTCTGACACCGATGTGCATCAGCACGCCGCCGGGGTCCGGGCCGAGGTCGAGGCCGGCCCGGCCCTCGTGGTGGCAGAGCCAGCCCGGGTCGAAGTCGGGTTCGTCCTCGGCGGTGCCGACGGTCTCGGCCTCCGTGGCGCGCTGGTCGCCGTCGGCCGTGATGCTCTGGCCCCGGCCGAGCGGGCGCGGCAGGATCCGCAGCTCCAGGGTGCCCGTGTGGGGCCGCCCGGCGGTCTCGTCGAGCTCGATGCCCGGCTGGGCCTCCCCGTCGGGGCCGGGGCGATTGAGTGCCCGGCGCAGGGAGTCGGCCGTGGGCACCAGCCAGCGCTGGAAGAGCTCCAGCCGCATCCGGTAGTGCCGGTCGCTCTCGCCCGTGACGGGGTCGAAGCCCGCGCGGGCGGTGCGGGAGATCCGGACCTCCTCCAGCAGGCCGGTGAATCCGGCCCCGGTCGTCCCGGTGGGCGTCTCCTCCCGTCCGAGGCCGAGGACGACGGGCCGGTCGTTGGTGAGCGCGCCGAGCCGGTCCAGTCGTCGTCGGGCGACCTCGACGCCGTCGAGGTGCAGGCGGACCGAGGCCGGCCGGGGCTCGTCCGCTGCTCCCGGGAGGTGGCGCAGACGTTCGACCACGGCGGCCACGTGGTGGAAGGGGCCGTCGCCGAGGTCGCGGTCGGCGAAGAGGTCGACCGTGCGACCGGCGTCGTCGGCGAGGGAGAGCCTCAGGTTCCGGTCGACGCCGCGGAAGCGTCCGACGGTGAGTGACCAGCCGGGCGAGGCCGCGGAGTCGAGCAGCGCACGCTTGGCGATGACGGCCCCGGCCTCGCTGCCGGGGCCGCTGCGCGTGCCGATTGCGGGCACGGTCCGGGCGGGCCGGACGACGGCCTCGACGGTGAGCGAGGTGTCCGGGCCGGTGTCGAACGCCGGGTCGGGGTCGATCGTGACACTGCTCGTCCCGGTGAACTCGAAGGCCGCCGAGAACCGGCCGGTCCGCCCGGCGAGCGCGCCCTCGTTGCGCCCGTGGTGGGGGGTGGCGCCGAACCGCGCGGCCGCGTCGGCGACCTCCGTGACCCCGGTGCCGGGCGCGGCCGTGTCGTCGAGGTGGTAGAGCGCGACGGTCCGCCCGTCCCAGGTGTGCGGCCGGGGCGGGAAGCGGGGCGCACCGAGGTCCCGGCCGATCAGGTCGAGGCTGGCCCCGTGGGCGCGGTGGGCGTAGCGCTGGGCGGACACCTCGGCCAGGCGGCGGGTGAGGTCCTCGTAGTCGGAGCCGATCACCCAGAGGAGTTTGGCGAGGTTGCCGAGGAGGACGGTGGCCTCCCAGTCCGCCGCCGCCTGCGGGGCCGGGCGGAGGGGCCTGATCCTCGTCAGCCGTACCCGGTGGGTGAGACCGGCGCCGCCGGGCGGTTCCACCACCGTGGCCTGCCCGGCCGGCCAGCCGGCCGGGAAGCGGACCGTCACGTGCTGCTCGTCCGACCCGGGCGGGCGGGTGAAGAGGACCTCCACGACGAGCGGTTCGGTAGTGGCGTCGCGGGGAGCGAGCAGGAGGCGGGGGGAGTCCGGCAGCCGGTTCCAGCGGCGCTGGTAGGCCTGGAAGCCGGAGTCGTACACGGCGTGCAGGGTCCCGTCCCGGTTCGTGCGGAGGGCTACGGTGAGGCGCTCCGCACCCCGGTCGTAGGCCGGGGTGAGGCCGCCGCACATGATGTCGAGGAACTCCGCGGTCATTGGACTGCCACCTGGATGTCGATGAGCGGGCTGTCGAGCGCGAACCGGGCGATCTCGTCGGGTGCCAGCCGCAGGTTCTCGCCGACGGACAGTTCCTCGGCGCTCCCGAAGTCGGCCCCGCCGAAGCCGATGTCGGCGAAGGCGGGGGCGCCGCGGCGCAGTCGCAGGTTCTGGACGTCGACCACGCCGGCGGTGGAGCGCACGGTGAGCACGAGGTCGGAGTGCAGGACGCCCCGGCCCATCCGCAGCCGGTCCACCCCGGCGGTGACGGCGGCGAGGATCTCGCCCCGGATGGCGTCCGGGTCGTGCCCGGCCTGGACGACGAGG
The DNA here is from genome assembly GCF_053610105.1 of Kitasatospora sp. NPDC054939. Lineage (NCBI taxonomy): Bacteria > Bacillati > Actinomycetota > Actinomycetes > Kitasatosporales > Streptomycetaceae > Kitasatospora > Kitasatospora sp. NPDC054939. The sequence goes on from NZ_JBSGXP010000047.1 coordinate 17,272, forward strand.
GTGGCGCGGATGCCGACGTCGACCTGGTTGGCGGGTTTGATGTTCGGGAAGACCGAGACCGGCCGCCATTGCCGGACGGCCTCGACCACGGCGTCGTGGACGGGCGGGATGCCGCCGTCCTCGCGTTGCCAGGGCCAGCCGGGTTCGACGGCCACGACCACGTCGAAGTAGTACGGCGATCCGGTGGGCCGCCCGGCGGAGAAGGCCCGCTGGCCGAAGCGGTAGGTGCCGAAGCGGCTGCGGGAGGCGTCGACGCCGCCGAGCGGGTCGAAGATCGCCGCGTCGCGCACGCCGGGGATGTCCAGGATCTGTGCCAGGACGGCGTCCTGCGTCCACAGGGTGCGTGGCACGCCGAGCAGGCGGGCCCGGTAGACGTCGTCGGGTTCGAGGAGTTCGCCGCCGCCGATCGCCTCGGGGCAGGTGACGGTGATCTCCGCGGGCCCCAGGTTGAGGTGGGCCCGGGCCCAGAGGGGCTCCAGCCGCAGCTCCCGGCCGGCCGGGACGTTGCCCGCCAGGCCGCGCGGGACGGCCCGGACGGCGACCGTGGCGGGGGGTGCGTCGGCGGTCAGCCGGACGGCCGTGGTGGTCCGCAGCGTGGTCCTGGGCGTGTCCTCGGTGGCCGGGGCTTCGAGGATGGTGCCCTGCGGCAGGACGAGCGGGCGCCCGGGGTCGAGGCCGGTGAGGGTCATCGTGACCGTGCCGGCGGCCTGGAGCCGGCGCCGCTCCAGGCCGAGGTCGGTGCCGAGCAGGTCGAGGCTCGGGCCCTGGGCGGTGGTGGCGAAGTTGGCGTAGTACTGGTCCTCCAGGCCGCGCCAGAGCTCGTGCACGTGGACGGCGGCGGCGTCCAGCACCTTGCGCAGGGCGCTGCCGGAGGTGAGGTCGACGTCGCTGCCGAACATGGCCCGGGCGCGGGCCTGTTGGTCGGCGACGATGCGGTCGATGCCCTTGATCACGAAGCCGTCCGCGGTGACGCCGAACCCGTCGGTCGGGGCGCGGTCGGTCGAGGATTGGTCAGTCAAGGCGTCCTCCCGACTCAAGGGTCAGCGTGGAGCCGGCGACGGTTTCGAGGATGACGTAGACGGTGTAGGCGCGACGGGCCCGGGTGACCCCGACGATCCGCTCGCGGGCCGCGTCGTCCAGCGCCGGACGGAGCTCGAAGAAGCGCGGGTCGTCCTCGAAGAAGACCTCCCGTACGTCGGTGACGCGGCGGTCGGCGCTCAGGCAGCGGACCAGCTGCATCTTGATGTACTCCTTGCGCGCGTGGACGCCGAGCGCGTACCGGCCCACCGCGAGGCGGTCGAAGCCGAAGCCGGTGTTGAGCCGGTCGCTGCCGAGCTGGGTCTCGACGGTGAGGACGAGGGCCTGGGCGAGCGCGTCCAGGCCCTCGACCATGGCCGGGCCGCCGGTCAGTTCGTCGATGACCAGGTCGCCGGCGTCGGCCCGGAGGCTGCGGCCGAGGCTGGGGGTGCCGGGCTCGGGCGGGCCCGACAGGACGGGCGGGCGGAAGTCGGGGACACCGGGCAGTTCGGTGCCGGGCACGAGGGTCCCGAGGTCGGTCATCAGCTCGCCTCCAGGACGGTCTGGCCGGGGTCGGCGACACTCCAGGTGCCGGGTCCCAGGCCGCTCGCGGTGGTGCCGGTCGCGCTCGCGAGGAGCGCCGGCCGGCCGCCGACGGTGAGCTTGGCGGCCAGTCCGGCGGGGGACGCCGGCCCGACGAGGACGCACGGCTGGGGTGCGCCGGTGGCCGGCTGCTTCGCCGGACAGGGCGTGACCATGCCGGGGGCGGGGACCTCGGTCGCCCCGAAGGTGAAGCCCGCCTCCGCGCCGCCGAGGAGCACGCCGCGGCCCTGCACGGTGACCTTCTGGTCGCCGCCGAGGAGCTTGGTCTGCCCGCCGTGCGAGCAGAGGAGGGTCGCACCCTCCACGAGGACGAGTGCCATCAGCTGATCGCCACCTTCCCGTTCCCGACGGTGAGGCTGACCTGGCCGTCGGTGAGGGTCACGCTCTCGCCCCGGGCGGACGTGACCGTGACGCCCCCGTTCTTGTCGATCCGCACCTCGGCGCCCTTGGCGGACGTGACCGTGACGCCCCCGTTCTCGTCGATCCGCACCTCGGTGCCCGAGGCGTGGCTGAGCAGGAACTCCTCCGCCGGGCCCTCGGTGGGCCGTTCTCCGACGTCGGAGCAGTTCTTCCGGCCGACCGACAGCTTGAGTCCGATCGCCTCCACGACCCGGCGGCCGTCGGCTCCGGTGAGGTCGTTCGCGCCCTTCCCCGTCGGGCGGGGGGTGCCCGGTGCGAGTTCGGTGGGCAGGCAGAGCCACCAGTCGCCGGCCCGCGACCTCGGGCGGTCCATCGCCGGTTCGTTGGCCCACAGGAAGCCGGTGACGACGGTGTCCTCACGCTCGTCGCGGACCTCGTTGAGCAGGGCGCGCATGCCCTCGTAGACCGGGACGGACAGGCCGACCTTGTGCCACGCGAACGCCGAGGCCAACGGCTTGTCGCCGAGCGTCGGACCGCCGGGGACGACGGACAGGTCGACGCTGGGCGAGACCGGCGCGACCATGTCCTCGGCCTGGCCCTGCCCGTAGCGCAGGCTCGCCACCCGCTCGTCGGGCTTGGCACCGCTCACGTCGCCGACGTCGACCGACGGCGCGAGCTTGTGCTCGTCGCGGATCTTGCTGGCGATGGCCTCGACGATCGCCAGCGGGCCGGCCTTGCGGGCGGCCTCGGTGTTGCACCGGTTGCCGCCCTTCTCCTGGAAGGCGGCCGCCCGTCCGGTGCAGACGTAGCCGGCGCTGGTGGAGAAGGAATGGGTGAGCTCAAGGATCCGGAACCCCTCCAGCGGGTTCTCGTAGCCCTGGACGCTCGCCGCCACCCGCTGCCCGGCCCGCAGCTCGGGCAGGCCGAGCACGGTGAAGTCGAAGGCCGACACCGAGGAGCGTTCCGGCAGGTCGGAGACCACCCGCTGTTTGCCGGTGGCACCGACCTGGATCGGCTGGAACTCGGCCAGCCGGGCGGTGGTCATGCCCCGGGGTGCGAGCAGGCTGTCCTCGCCGCTGATCAGGGCGAGGACGGCCGCCGGGTTGGGCACCACGGGCAGGCCCGACGAGGGCGGGTAGGTGACGGCGGTGCCGAACTGCACCTTGCCGTCCTGGACGAGGAGTTCGGCGTCGTACTGGCGGGCGAGCTCCTCCAGCAGGCCGAAGGCGTTCGGCGCGTCGACGTTGATACTGGGGCGCTGCGGCTCGGTCGGGGTCGCCTTCTCGGCCAGCTCCACCTCGGCGGCCTTGACGATGCGGGCGGCGACCTTCGCGGGGGTGGTGTCCTCCTCGACGGCCCTGGCCATCTCGGGTCTGGCGCCCCGGTCGTCGACCTTGCGGGTGGTGATCAGCTTGAAGGAGGCCTCCTCGTAACCGCTCAGGCGCACGCCGAGGGGCGGGAGCCGCTTGGAGACGGTCATCGAGTCCACCCGGCCCGTGAGGACGGCCTTGCGGGAGCCGGACGATTCGAGGTAGCCGAGCGTGATGGTGATCTCGGTACCGCCCTTCCGTTCGCCCCGCTCCCCGGAGAGCTCGCTGCCGAGCGCCCGCTGGGCCGACAGCGGCAGGGCGGCGAAGTGGAGGTCGAACCGGCCCGGCTGCCCCAGGCCGTACTTGACGGTGATCTCGGCGTCGCTGAGTGCCGCCTCGCTGGCGATGTTGTTGGACACCTTCAGCTTGAGCTTCGGGAACTCGACCTGGTACCAGAGGATCACGCCCATCGCAGCGCCACCCCGATCACGATCCGGCTGCCGAAGTGGCCGCGCCCGTTGAGGTTGCCGCGGGCCAGCCTGGCCTCCAGCAGGCGGATCGCCAGCCGGTCGGCGTGGTGGACGAGTTCGGGCTCCGCCACCAGCTTGCGCAGGAACAGCACCCGGGGCCCGTCCGGGCCGGGGCCGACCACTCGCAGGACGAGGTAGCCGGGCGGGGCGGTCGCCTCGCTGATCCGGCCCGGTGCGGCCAGGTCGTAGACGGTCTCCGGCGGGTCGTCCGCGCCGGCGTGCATCGCGGCGTAGAGCCCGAAGTCGTAGCCGACGCCGCCGATCGGGCAGCTGAACGCCTGGGGCAGGCCCTCGTCGGGCTCGACGGGCAGTCGACGGAAGTCGAGCGCGCTCACAGCGAGCCTCCCAACTGGCGTCCCACCGGCACCATGCCGCTCACGCTGGGTGCCGCCGTCAGCCCGGCGGCCAGCAACAGGTCCATGGCCTCGCCGAGGGCGGCGGTGATGCTGGAGCGCGGGACGTGCTCCAGCGTGATGCTGACGTCGATGGCGTCGCGCTTCTGGTTGGACTGGGTGAACTTCAGGCTGGTGATCTGCATGTCGAGGCTGATGGTCATCCCCCAGACCACCGGGAGACCGGCGAGGTTCATCAGGGGGGCGGCGGCCGGCGCCAGGACCCGCGAGGTCAGGGCCATCGCCTCCAGGCCCTTCTTGTAGACCAGCCGGCTCTGCCCCACCAGCACCGCCTCGACCGAGATCGTCCGGACCGTCGGCGACACCAGCTGGGCCAGCTTGCTGCCGGCGATCCGGGCGACCTGGTACCCCTCGTTGAGGGTCAGGCTGGTGACCGTGAACAGCGGCACCGCCCCGATCAGGACGGGAATGTTCACACCGGTGACCATGACAGGGGCCTACCTTTCCGCTCCCGACGGGCGGGCCCGGCGCAGGGACTCCACCCACTCCTCGAACTCGTCGTCCGGGATGTGGTCGAATTCGTCCCGGTGGCGTACCACCCAGTCGACCCAGCTCTCCCGTTTGTCCGCTGCGGATTCGACGTGGAAGAACTGGCCTTCCTGGATCTCCCGCTTGAAGCGCGCGAGTTCGGCCTCGACCGTGCCGTTGCGCCGGGCCTCGGCCAGGCGGCGGACCTGCTCCTTGCGGTACCCCTTGGTGTGCAGCGGCGGATGGAGGGTCAGGGCCTCGGGGACGATGCGCGGATCCATCGTGGTCCGCGGCAGGTGGATGCCGTTCTCCGCGGCCTCGCGGACATCGATCCCGGCCTCGTCGAGCATGCGCCGGATCATCGCCGACCGCGGGTCGCCCTCCTCGACGATGTGGTGCAGCGGATGGCCGGTCGGGTGGGGCCCCGGCATGTTCCGCCTCATCGCCTCGGTGGGGCGGGCCTGGCCGGTGCGCTTGTGCTGCCGGCCACCCACGTCGAGGGCCTGCGGCGGGACCTCCCCCGCCGGGTGCAGCAGCAGCTTCTCCTCCTCGCTCGCCCGGCGTCCGGCCTCCTCCACGTCCTGGGCGATCTGCTCCTCGATGCTCAGCACACCCGGCCGGTCGGGACGACGGGCCTCGAACCGCTCCAGCGCGCCCATCGCCCGCTCCGGGTCCTTCAGGGAGAGGTCCCGGAGGTGGTTCAGCTGCCGGTCGAGCGCCTCCGGGTTCCGTGCCAGCCTGCGGTAGCGCTCCCTGACCGACCTGATCCGCGCCAACACCTCCGAACGCTCGACCTTCGTGAGCACCGCCTTGGCGCCGGCGATCCTGGCCCACGCCTCGGCGTCCCCGGCCTCCAGGCGTTCCAGGACGGTGGCGAAGGTCGCGAGCTGCTTCTGCTGCCGGGCCATGTCCTCCGCCCGGGCGATGTCCAGCAGGATCGCCTCGAACACCGCCGCGTCGCCCGCGGACCGTGCGAAGGCCGCCTGCACCACCCGCGGGCCGACGACCCGCACACCGTCCAACGCCCGCGGGCTCGCCGCGAGCGCGGTGAGGAACTCCACGCCGACCTCGCCCGTCGGGCCGATCCGCCGGTAGCCGATCCGTTCCAGGGCGGCCAGGAAGTTGCCGCCCTCGCCCGGTCGCAGGACCTCGGCCATCGCGGCGATCTCCCGTTCCTCGAAGCCGCCCGGGCCGACCAGTCGGCGGAAGGCCGGGCCGAGCTCCTCGACCAGGCCGCCCGACTTGGCGGCGAAGGTCTGCAGGATCTCCGCCCGCCGGCGTACGCGCTGGACCACCGGGCCGAGCTCCGGGTGCCCGGCCAGTTGCGCCAGCGTGGCTCCCTCGGCGATCTCGACGCGCTTGACCAAGACGGCGAGCGCCTCGACGTCCTCCACCGGCAGGTGCTCCAGCAGCCGCAGCACCTCGCTCTCGCCCTTGAGCTCCCGCAGGACGGCGCTGCCGGAGTGCAGGGCGCGCGCCAGCCGGCTCAGCCGGGCGAGCGCCGCCTCCCCCTCGGTCGTCTTCGCCACCGCGCCGGCCAGGCCGAGCAGGCGGGCCAGCAGCGTCAGCTTCTCGGTCAGGCCGACGGCCTCCGCAGCGGCCTTGAGCTCGCCGATGCCGATGAACCAGGACGCCACCTCGACCGCCAGCGCCCACCTGATCTTGGCGAGCACCTTCTCGCCCACGTTGAGCACGGCCGCGCCGCGCAGGCCGTCCACCAGCTTCGCGCCGATGTGCTTCACCAGCAGGGCGCACTCGGCCTGTGCGGCCTTGTTGCCCCACCCCGCGAGTTCGAACAGCGCGAGCATCCGTGCCAACTGGGCGAGGCCCACGACCACCTGGTCGGGCTCGGTCACCAGCATCTTGAGGCCCTCGACCATCCCGGCGAGCAGGCCCTCCACCGCGCCGACCGCGGCGTCGATCTCGTTCTCCAGGATCTCGCCCAGCTCGGCCAGCGCCCCTTCGACGGTCTCCCAGCCGCTCAGCGAGGCCAACGGCGGCTTCGGCTCCAGGGCGAAGGCCTGCTCGAACAGCTTCCGGACGACCTCGACCGTCAGCTTCTCCTTGGATCCGAAGCGGGCGCCGACCGTGACCAGGAGGTCCCAGAAGGCCGGGCCGAGGTCCTCGAACATCTGGGTGGCGATCCTGGCCTCCCGCAGCCGCTCCATGACCGCGCGCAGCTCCGCGACGCTCTGCAGGGAGCGCATGATCTCGACGATCGCCCGCTCGTGCCGCTCCCGGGTCCAGACCTTGATCAGCACCTCCAGGTAGCTGACCTTGGTCGGCCAGGCGGCGAGGTCGAACGCCTCCGTGCCCAGCTCCGCCAGCCGGTCGGCGGCCTGCTGGAGCTTGGCCTCGTCGCCGGCCAGACCCTGCTCGACCAACCGGTCCAGCTCGTCCAGGACGAGTGCGCGCAGCTCCTCCTCCGCCAGCTCCGACCCTTCGGCGGCCAGCCGGTCGTAGAACCGCCGACCGACCTCGCGGTCGGCGAAGAGCGCGACGCCGTGTTCCTTCGTCAGCACGGCGAGGACCTCGTGGCGGTGTCCGGACCTGTCCCTGACGGAACTCGGGAAGCGGCCCTCGACGACCCGGGTCGCCACGCCGGCGGGGAGCTCGGTGGTCTGCTTCACGTCCTCGTTGGTCAGCGGAGGATCGGTCGCCACCGCCCGGATCCGGCTGTCCCGCGCACCCACCGGGCCTTGCAGCAGCGCGAACGAGGTCCTGCCGAAGGTCGCCCTGCCCAGTTGGAGCGCCCGGGCGAGGTTGGACGCCACGACGTGCCGCGGTGCGCCCCCGAGCGCGATGATCCTGGTACCCGGCAGGACCATGACGCCCGCGCCCTCCAAGCCGCTCGGGCTCTGGATCACCTCGTCGCGGAACTCCCCGGTCCCGCCCGGGGGTGCCTGGGGTGCACGGGGTGCCTGTGCCTGGGGTGCCGGTGGCGCCGCCTCGGGCCCCTTCGCCGCCGCGCTCCCCGGGGCCGGGGCGGTCGGCCGGGTGGCGGGGGTGGGGCTCCGCCGGGGGCGGGGCGGCTTCGGGGCGGCCGGCCCGGGCAGGGGCCCGGGGCCCGGCTCCTGTGCGCCGGCCTCCTGGGCGCCCGGCTCCCGGGTGCCCGCCTCCCCGGCACCGGCCTCCTGGGCGCCCGGTTCCGGCGCGGCTGCCACCTCGGTGCCCGGCTCCGGCACTTCCGTCAGCAGGTCCTCCGGCAGCGCGAAGGACAACCGGAGCGAACCCTCCGGCTCCGTCCCGCCGGCCCCTTCGGCCAGGTCGGCCGTCCCGCCCGCCACCTCCGGTGCGGGTACGACCTGCACGGGGCCGGGCGTCGGCAGGGCCCCGACCGCCTGGAGGTCGGCCGGCTGCAGGCCCTCCACCGCCCGTGCCACCGCGCGCAGCAGTACCTGTTCCAGGGCCGGCCGCAGGCGCCCGTCCGTGGCCCCGTCGAACGTCACCGCCTCCGGCAGGTGCGGGCGGATGTTGAGGGTCCCGCCGACCCGGGTCACGGCTCCCGCTCCAGCCGTGCGCGCGCGGCGAGCAGATCGTCCCGTCGCCGCTGTGAGGCCGGCACCTCGGACGCGGGTGCCGACGTGGATGCCTGCGCCTCCTCCTCCGCCGCGATCCGGGCGTCCAGGACCGCCGTCAGCTCCTCCTTGGTGAAGGGCTCCAGCTCGATCGAGTAGCTGGTCCGGATCAGGTCGTGCTGCCACTCCCCCGTCGTCCAGCGGTTGCCGCCCTTCTCCCGCGACGTCTCGGTGCGCTCGACGCGTTCGGCGGAGACCGTCACCGAGGCCAGCGTGGCCTCGGCCGACGTCAACGACTCACCCGGGCCCCTGCGCTCGATCGTGACGAGCGTACTCACGACGGCGTACAGCGTCGTGCCGGGGCGGGCGAGGCGGAGGTCCACCAGTTCGTCGAGCCGGTTCTCGATCCGGGAGCGGATCTCCGGCTCCATCTTCGCGAACTGCGGCTCGGTCCACTCCTTGACCTTCCCGGTCTCCCAGTCCTGCCGGATCCTGGCCGCGACCGCACCCCACGCCAGCGCCGCGAGGATCTTCGCCAGGCCGACGCCGCCGCCGCGCAGCCCGCTCACCATACGAACCTTCACCGGGATCCTCACCGGCTGCCGGGACACCGCCCCGCCGACCTTGCGGCGCATCGCCTCGGTCTGCGCGTGGGAGGCGGGCCGTCCCGGCTTGACCCCGGCCGCCTCGGCCTTGGCGATGTCGGTCCCCCGCGCAACCCGGGCGCCGGGGCCGACCAGGTCCTCGAATTCCACCCCCGGCGGAAGCTTCCTCGCCCCGGAGGTGTAGCCGCCCGCGTTGGTCACCTTCAGCTTGACCTTGAGTCCGGCCGGTATCGGTGTGCCCGCCCGGACGGCCGCCAGCGAGCCTTCCAGCCGCTTCACCAGATCGGCCTTCTCCGGGAAGTCGGGCATGGCCCTGACGTCGGCCACCGCCTCCTCCAGGCTCCTGCCCAGGTTCTTGCCGAGCGCCGTCGCCTTCGCCCCTTCGGCCGGGTCCAGGTAGCCGGAGGCCTTGTTGTCGATCAGCCAGACCTCACCGGTCTGCGGGTGGAACGCGATCGCGTCGATGCCGCGGCCGGTGAGCTGGTGCGCACCCGGGCCCGACGAGGTGACGACCATGCGGAAGCCGCGCTCGCCGAGCAGGAAGGGCAGGTCGTGCTCCCCGTAGGCACCCCCGGCGTGCGCGGCGGTGATCCGGAGCGGCCGGTCGGCCGGCGGCGGAGCCCCGGTCTGCGGCAGGACCAACGGCAGGCCGGGCAGGCCCGGTGCCGACGGCGTGGCCGGGGCGGCGACGGGCGGGGCGGTGCTCCCCCCGGACGCGCCGCCGGGCGCACCACCGTGTCCGGCCGCGGTCCGGCCCGCGGCCCCCTGACGACGGTGCAGCTCGCCCTCCAGCTCCTCCAGGTACGTCCGGGTGGCCGCGTACGCCGGGTCGGTCCGGGGGTGGGAGAGCAGCCAGTCGCGCGCGTGCCCGTACTCGCTGTCCAGATCGGCGTCGGGGAGCAGTGCCGGGTCCCGCGGCCGCGGCTGCGCGGTCTCCAGCCGGACGGGTCTGAGCGCGCCGCCGCCGTCGTACGAGGGCACCCGGTAGACCGGCCCGGTGACGCAGATCCGGTCCCGGTCCAGTGATTCCCCGGCCTCGGCCGGGCGGGCCGGCTCCCGGCCGACCGCCGATGCCAGCTCGTTCCGGGCCAGCCTGAGCCGGTCGGCGAGAGCATCCTCGACGACTCGTCCGAGTTCCTCCAGATCCGCTGCCGACGGCTGTCCGACGACCGACACCGTGATCGGGAAGTGGCACGATATCCGCGGCATCCCCGTTCCTCGGATCCCTCAAGGGTTCGCGTCTCCCCGGGCCCTGGGGCTCGGCGAAACCTGCTCAGCGAAACGCCTGGCACAGCTGCTCCCAGACTCCTTCCTCGATGGCCTGCCTGACCTCCGGCGCGATGTCCCCGGTCAGCACCACGTGGATCGGGAAGTAGTAGTGGACCTCGGCGCCGGAGCGGGCCGAGACGGCCGCCTCCGAGCCGGGTGCCGGGACGACCCGGTCGCCCTCGTGCACCTCGATCAGTCCGGCGCGTTCGACGGACTCCGTGTACTCCTGGTCCGGTTCCGACATGGGTCCTCCGTCCACCGGTCAGGCGCCGGCCTTGGGCTTGGGCACGACGTCCAGGCAGATGCAGTTGAAGGTCGTGGTGGGCACTCCGTCGATCACGATGGTGTTGGCGACGGACGTGATGTAGCAGCTGTTGAAGGCGATGTCCTCGAACGCCCAGTCCGAGCCCCTCGCCTGCTGGACCGCGATGGTGAAGCTGGTGTGGGCGATCGCCATGCCGGTCAGCTTGGCCACTGCGGCGCCGATCGCCTTGACCGCCATGGTGAAGGTGAAGGCCTTCGGCTGGACGATGTACGCGACGTTGTCGGCCTCCAGCGAGTGCAGCGGCTGTACCGGGACGTTGAGGGTCGGGTTGAACGAGTCGATGGGCGTCACGGCGACACCGTTCAGCATCACGGTCAGCCGGGTGTCCCACTTCAGGGGGTCGGCCATGGTCTCTCACTTCCCTCTGACTCGGCTCCGGTCAGCCCGTGAACACGAGGGCGATCTTCAGCCGGTGGATCGCGCCGGCGTAGACCACCTGGACCGTCATGTCGACCGAGCGCGCGGCGCGGGCGGTCGCGATCTGCTGCACCTCGTCCGGGTCGGGTGCGTCCTTGTCGAGCAGTGTCAGCAGCGGGATCACGAGGGAGAAGTCGTCGATCACCTCCTGTGACACCAGCGGCGAGAGCACCGACTGCACCAGGGTGGCGACCGAGCGCAGGCCCACCCGGGAGATCCGGAGCGTACCGATGGCCTCGATGAGGGCCGCCTTGATCCGGAAGTTGACGTCGTCGAGCGTGCGGACGATGTCGATGTACTTCTTGTTGCGGCTGGAGTCCGCGGTGTAGCCCTCACCCAGGTAGAGCGCCTGTCCGGGCAGCAGGACGGGGCTGGTGATCCAGTTGACGAGGTTGCTGTCGTACACGTCGATGTCCGCGTCCGAGAACGCCTCGGTCATGGCGAGGCTGATCGGCTTGAGCAGCATCGAGATGTGCGGGCGGTACCCGGCGATGACGCCGGCCGTGGCCGCCGCCGCGTCCTCGTCGGACTTGTGGGCGACCAGCACCATCCGTTCGCTCTTGACCGCCCCGTTGATCAGCGCCACCGCGGAGGCCGCGTCCAGGGCGGGGTCGATCATGGCGACGCCCATGCGCTCCTTGCCGTCTCCCAGGTCGGCGACGACGTGCCCGGCCAGCCTTTCGAGCGTCGCCTTGTTGTCCCCGTTGAGCGGGGTGTTGGCCAGGACCACGAGCTGGACGTTGAGCTTCTCCACCTCGTCCAGCGCGGTGGCCCAGTCGGGCGCGGCCCGGTCCACCGGTACGGCCCAGACCTTGGTCGGGGACGGTGACTGGCGGAAGGCGATCCGCACCGCCCTGACGAGTTCGGTGTCCCCGTCGGGCACCTCGCGGACCTCCGTCCCGCTCACGTGGGCCTGGGCCAGGGCCGGCTCCAGCGTGAGCGTGAAGCGCTGCCCGCTCACCGCGGAACCGGTCACCCGGTGCTTCTCCGCGTCGGCGCCCCTGCCGATGCGCACGGTGGTGCCCGCGCGGACGTCCGCCGCGACGATCACCGTGGTGTCACCGGTGGCAGCGTCGGCGGCCAGCCCGGTCCTTCCGGCGAGGACGGCGGCGCTGTCCGTCGGGTCGCTGAAGGGCCGCGGAGGTCCGGTCACCGCGAACCCGCCGCCCTTGCCGATGATCGCGATGTCCCCGAACGCCCGGACGGCGGGGGCGAACAGGTCGCTGGTCGCGGTGACATCGATGTACTTGACCGCCATCGACCGCTCCTAACGTGAGGTCTGACGGTGGGACGAGCTGGAGTGGATCGTTGTCCGGATCTGCTCAATCGGCGTCCTCGAACGCGGTCACGAAGCCTTCAGTGGCCAGCAGGTCGGAGACCTGCCGGGCGGTGCCGGGGGCGTCGGGGAAGGCGAGCGTCTCGGCGGGGAAGACCGCCAGCCACGCACCGGCGGCCAGCAGGGCCCCGCCCTCGTACTCGTCGGGTCGCGGGCGCGAGTCGTCGTGCGCCCGCCGGCACTGGACCAGTCGACGCAGTGCGGCACCGAGGTCCAGCTCGGGGAAGAACAGCACCGAGACGCGCAGCCGGTAGGTGCGGCCGGGCGCGTCCGGGTCGAAGGGCGGCGGCTGCGCATAGTGCAGGCGGTACAGCCGGGGGAACTGTTCCTGCAGCTCCCGGAGGTCGGTGACCTCGGCGCGGCGCATCAGCTCCGCGAGGTCGAGGAAGGCGAATCGGGCGATGAAGTCCTCCTCGGAGAGGCCCGAGAGGTCCTCCGAGTCGAAGGAGTCGAGGGCGCCGCCGACCAGCTCGACCCTGGCCCTGACGACCGTGTCGAGGGCCAGGTCGATCCAGTGCGGCGGCGTGACCGAGGGAACCTCCACGACGGCCCGTGCCTGTGCGACGTCCGGCAGCAGCTTCTCCCAGCTGCCCCGGACGGTCAGCGGCGCGCTCACCGGGACCTGGAAGTCGGCCGCCTCGACGGTGACCGCGTCCACGAACCGGACCTCCATCAGGCTCGGTTCGTAGACGGCCGCCAGTAACGACCGCAGCCGGGTCCGGTCCGGATCGTCCTCGGGCTCCAGCAGACGGCGGACCCGGGCCGGATCCAGATATCGGATCATCAGCCGATCGGAGAAGCTGGTCATGGTGCTTCCAGCGCACAGCAAAGAATTCTCACGCAGGCGCGCAGCCCCACGCCGACGGGTCGGGTCTCGCGTCGGTGCCGGGTCCGGCGCGGGAGCGCGCCGCTCATACGGGGCACCTCGCCCGGAGGGCACAGACGGGCGACGCTTCGGGCGAGATGTTCTCCCTCCACCCTACGCCGTTCGGACAAGGACGGCACCCGCCGGATCCGGAGGATCAACGCACCGAGCGGATGGTGACGCCTCCTCAACGCGCGGTCGGCCCGCGGGTCTTCCCGTGCGCCGCCCACGTCCGCGCCGGTGCCCGACCCGGACCGGCGGCCGGGCGCCCCGCCCCTGCGCGTGACACACCTCTCCCACCACCGCGCCGGCGGTGGCCGCACGACGGGACGGCGGCGGAGCAGCTGTTCGAGGATTCAACGTTCAGCGCGTCAATCCTTTCCACGGGGTCCCGGCCCTCCGACGACCCGGCCGAACCGTGGGACAGTGGAAACGTCGGGGGACCGACCTGGATCGTGGGCGTCCTCCCGTCGGAGCCTATGACGAGGTCTCCCATGACGAAGCTGAGCGACATCCTCACCATCACCCCTGAGGCCCTGGCGGCCGCGGGCCTGGCGGACCGCGCCGACTGGGCCGGGCCCCGGCCGAAGGCCGGCCGCGGTGCCGTGGGCGCGTCCCGGGAGAACCGGTGGGACTGGCAGTGGTCCCCCGAGCTAGCGGCCCGGCTCGTCTCCGACCCTGGCCTGCAGCAGGCTCTCGCGGAGACCTGGACCGAGCACGTCCGCGGGGCTCCCCCGGTGCGGCTCGCCCTGCACGGCGTCGCGCGCGGACACCGGCACACGCTGGTGACGCGGTTAGGACAGCTGCGCCCCACGGTCGGGGCGGTGTTCGTCGCGGACGAGACCCTGGAGCCCGCGCCGCGCTGGCAATGGCCCTTGCGGGTCTGCGCCGTGACGGTCGAAGCGGCCGAGGACCTCGTCGACGTGCTGCAGCACGACGAGGGGACCACCCCGCCCGTCGACGGCTACACCCTCGGCGAGGAGGACGGGGACTGCGACGTGCTCGCCGTCTCCGGCGCGGCCGACCTCGTCGCGCTGACGCGCGGCGGTGGCCTCAGCGCCACCTGTCTGGTCTGGTGCACCCCCGAGCCCCCCGACAAGGAACAGCTGCTCCGCCTGGACGAGGCGGCACGCCACCTCGGCGCCTCCGGCTGGATCGTCGCCGACCTCTCCACGACCACGGCCGCCGACTGGCTCGACCGGCTCGTCCGCGACCTTTCCGGCAATGTCGCCCTGGACGAGGCGGCGGACAACGCGGGCTCGTGGCTGACGGTGGCCCACCCGGAGCTCGTCGCACGGCACGCCGTGTCCGACTCCCTACGGGAAGCGGATTCGGCGGCACGCGCGCTGGCCGGGTCCCCGGCGGACACCGACGCGGAGCCTCTCGCGGAGCTGACGGTCGACGTCGGCGACGAGGTGACGAACAGCCTCCACCTGACGACCCGGCCGACGCCGGTGACGGAGGTGACACACCGGGTCCTCCAGTGGGCCGACGACGCCGGGTACGTCACCGGGCGTTGGCCCGGCCGGGCCGCGGCCAGCGCCCTGCGGGACGTCCGCCGGGCCGGGGTGGCGACCGGCCGGGCCAACGCCCGCCACCTCCAGGCACTCGTCAGCGACCAGGAGACGGGCGCCCGGCGCCGAAGCGCGTTCCGTGCCGGTGCCGTCAACGACGTCCACATCCGGGTCGGCCCTGGCAGCGCCGAATGGCACGCGCCGGCGGCGGAGTTCCCCGAGCACCGGCTGAAGTACCGGGGCGGTGAGGCGCGCCTCCTGGTCACGTTCGACGAGGACCGGGACATGGCGTTCCGTCACGATCCCCTGAGGATCACCCTCCCGCAGCGCGGCGCGTCCAGCGAGGCCGTCTTCCCGGTCACCGTCGGCCCGGACGAACGGGAGATCCGGTGCACGGCCCGCGTCTACTACGAGAACCGACAGTTGCAGCGCCTGGAGATCACCGGTCCGGTCAACGTGGCGGACGAAGCCGTCGCCGACCGCGAGATCACCGTCCACGGCGAGGCGTTCAGCCCCCTGGCGGATCCTCCGGGCCCGCGCCGCGACGACCCCACGGCGGTGATCCGGATCACCGGGGACGACGAAGCCGTGATCAGCACGGGGGCGGGCGTCTCCACGACACGGATTCCGGACCTCGACCAGGTCAGGGCCAGGATCCGCGAGCACCTCGGCAGCGCGGTGGACACGGACTCCCTCGCGGTGGAGCCCCGCCTCCCGCCGCCGGACCGACTGCTGTGCCGCCTCGCCCAGCAGGGCAGCGCGCTCTTCGAGCAGTTGGAGACGACGGGCCACGGCGCCCTCGGGAACGCCGGGTTCCTCCAGGCCGTGTCGGCCGAAGCGGCCGAGCTCTGGCCCCTGGAATTCGTCTACGACTTCGGCTATCCCAGGGACGGCGCCCGGCTCTGCACCGGGTGGAAGCGGGCCCTGGAAACCGGTTCCTGTTCCTGCCGCCGACCGGACCACCCCACCGTCGGCGGTCGCCGGACGGTCTGCCCCCTGGGATTCTGGGGCCTGCGGATGGTGATCGAGCGGCGGGTGGAACGCACCCGGCTCGACCGGTCCGTCCTCGAAGCGGCCCCGCCGGACGCCCTCGGCGCCCTGCGCCCGGTCGACAGCGTGCTCTTCGCCGCGAGCGACATCGTCCGGACGGCCGACCGCGAGGCGACGGCCAGGACGCTGCGGGCCTCGTTCGGGGAGGGCCTGCACACCGCGACCAGCTGGCAGGGGTGGCGCGACGTGGTGCGGACGCGGAGTCCCGCCCTGCTGCTGGCCGTTCCCCACAACGCGCGCGACGAGGGGGACACCCCGGTCCTGCAGATCGGCCGGAAGGGGCGGCCCAGCAGGTTGCCGTCGGTCCAGATCTCCCGCCGGGACATCGTGTCCGAGCTGCACGGCGACGGGACCGGCCCCATCGTCATGCTGCTCGGCTGCAACACCGCCCAGGAGGACGTCAGGTGGCAGAACGTGGCGGCGCGGTTCCTCCAGGAGAGCGCCCCGGTCGTGGTGGGGACGCTCGTCCCGACCCTGGGCCGCCAGGCAGCGGCGATGGCGAGCACCGCCGCCGTGATGCTCGCCGAGAACTCCGGCGCCGGAAAGAGCATCGGCGAGCTGGTGCGCGACATCCGGCGTCGGCTGCTGGCCCTCGGATACACCCTCGCCATGGCGGTCGTGGCCTTCGGTGACGCCCGCTGGCTCGTCGGGAACCGCAAGGGGGACGAACCGTGATCACCGTCGAGATGCTGCCCGCCGCGCACGGCGACGCGCTGTGGATCGAGTGGCCCGGAAGCCGGGCGAAGGTCCACCGCATGCTGGTCGACGCGGGACCGAACACGACCTACCCCGCCGTCCTCGACCGAGTCCGGGCGCTGCCGGCACGCCGGCGCCACCTGGACGTGCTGGTGGCGACCCATGTGGACGCCGACCACATCGAGGGCGTGATCCGCCTCCTCCAGGACCGCGGCGCGCTGAACCTGTCGATCGGCGACGTCTGGTTCAACGGCTGGCCGCAGATCAAGGGCGACCTCGGCCTGCTCGGCGCCGATCAGGGCGAGATGCTCCAGGCGCTGATCAGCAGCCAACACCTGCCCTGGAACACCTGCTTCCACCACGCCCGGGGGGACGACGCACCCGCCGTCTGCCTCCCGGACCGGGGAGCACTGCCCACCGCCGAGCTGCCGGGTGGCGCCCGGGCGACCCTGGTCTCCCCCGGGCGGAAGGAACTGACGTCCCTGCGACGGGAATGGACCAGGGTCCTGAAGGACCTCGGCGTCACGCCCGGACGACCCGAGGAGGCCTTGGAGCGCCTGGCCCGGCGCAAGAACCTTCGAGGCCTGGCCGACGACCTCCTCGGCCGCGAGCGCGTCGACGGGTCCGTTCCGAACGGTTCGAGCATCGCCTTCCTCCTGGAACACCGCGAACACCGCCTGCTGCTCACCGGCGACGGCCACGCGAAGGTCCTCGAACGGGGTCTGGACCGCCTGTTGAGGCAGCGCGGCGAGGAGAAGCTGGCGATCGGCGCCCTCAAGGTCCCGCACCACGGCAGCGCCGCCAACACGACGGACAGCCTGCTCTCACGGCTCGACACCCGCCGCTTCCTCGTCTCGACCAACGGAGACCGCTTCAACCACCCCGACGCCGAAGCGATCAGACGCCTGATCGGCGCGGCACGCGACGACGCGGGGCCGCCCGAACTCGTATTCAACTACCGCAGCCGCACGACGGAGCTGTGGGCCGACCCCGCGCAACAGCGCGACCGCCGCTACACCACGGTGTACCCGAACACCCCTGCGGCGGGTACCACGGTGGAGGTGTGACTATGGCCCGCATCGGCGTGGCCCTCTCCGGCGGTGGCTACCGTGCCACCATGTGGGGCATCGGCGCCCTGATGTACCTGGCCGACACCGACAGGCACCGGGACGTGGTGGCGATCTCCTCGGTGTCCGGCGGCTCGGTGGCCAACGGCGTGGTCGCCCAGGAGACCGACTTCCGCCGGAGCCCCGGCCCCGGCTTCACCCAGCGCGTCCGCCCGCTGATCCGCCACTGCGCCCACACGGGCCTCTTCTTCTGGGGACCGGCGACCAACCGGTACGTGATCTCGCTCTTCGCACTCACCGGTCTCGCCGCCGCGACCCTGCTCGCCGGGGTGGCCGCCACCGCGGTCGACGGGCTCCGCGTCCTCTCCGGCTCCCTCCTCGGTGCGGGACTGCTCCTGCTCGCCGGCGCGCTGCGCTACTTCCAGCGGCGCAGTGTCGTGGTGGACAGGGCGCTGGCACGCGAGCTCTTCCACCGTGACGGCGTCCCGACCGCCCTGGGCGACGTGCGGCGCTCCGTCGACCACGTCTTCTGCGCCACCGAGCTGCAGAGCGGCGACCACTTCTACCTCTCCCCCGGATTCACCTACGGCTTCCGGTTCGGCACCGGAATACCCGGCGACCTCCCGCTGTCCACCGCGGTCCAGGTGTCGGCCTGTCTGCCGGGGGCGTTCGCCGTCCGGCGGCTCCCCACCGATCGCCATCGCTTCGCCCCGCCTGCCACGTCCGCTCCCGCGGTGCCCGCCTCCACCCTGGTGCTCACGGACGGCGGGGTGTACGACAACATGGCCGACCAGTGGCTGCTCGGGCTGGCCGACCGGACCAGGCGCGCCGGCGGTCCGCCTGCCAACGGCGAGGTCGACGAGATCCTCGTGGTCAACGCCTCGGCCGGGATGACCTGGGATCCGTTCCCCGCCTCACGACTGC
This sequence comes from Kitasatospora sp. NPDC054939, assembly GCF_053610105.1. Taxonomy (NCBI): domain Bacteria; kingdom Bacillati; phylum Actinomycetota; class Actinomycetes; order Kitasatosporales; family Streptomycetaceae; genus Kitasatospora; species Kitasatospora sp. NPDC054939. The sequence goes on from NZ_JBSGXP010000047.1 coordinate 35,559, forward strand.
CCGTGGTCGGTGAACTGGCCGCACTGAACCGCATCAGGAACGTGATGTACGACGTCACGACCAGTCACCGGCGCAGCAACCTGGTGCGGTCGTCCGAACTGGCGGCGAAGAGCGGGGGCCCGGTGAGCGTCCTGGTCCACATCGCGCAGTCACCGTACCGGGTGGCCGACGCGTACGCCGACGCCACGGAGTTCCGTCCGGACGCCGCCGCCCGCGCCGCACGCGCCAAGGAGGTGCTCGCGCTGCTCGGCGACGACCCGGAGCACCGGGCCGCGTGGCGGGACCGGGCCGACCGCAGCCGCGGCACCAAGACCGTGCTGCGCAAGCTGGGCGCCGACACCACCGCTGATCTGCTCCTCCACGCCTACACGCTGGCCGCGTGCAACCTGCACGTCCTGCTCGGCTACCCCCTGCCGGCGGCCCTGCCGGACCGCCAGTACTTCATCGACCTCGTCGGACCTCGCGGCCGGAGCTGACGTGCGCCCGCCGTCCGCATGCTCGACGGCGGCGCGCAGCAGGGCCCGAGCACGCACCCGACCGGCCCCCGGCCGCGGTCGCGCCCCCGCTGCGGCCGCACCGCCGCACCGCCGCACCGAACCGGGGGTGCCGCCCGCCGACGACGGGAGACACCGCCCGGACGAGTCAGGCGCGCCTAGGTCCTGTCCGGTCGATCTTGTCGGATCAGCGCGCGGCTCCCCCAGCCTTCGGCCGGGAGGTGCCCCCATTCCGCGCCCGGCTGGGCGTGCGCCCGGATCGTCCTCGTACTGGACGTACTTGGGCGATTCGGGCGTGCGTCCAGGTGGGGGTACCCCCGGCCGGAGGCGGGGGGAGGATGCCCGGCGTCGTGCGCCCGGCAAGATCGGCCGGACAGGACCTAGCTCAGCGCCGCCAGGGCCACCACGTCGTACGGCTTGAGCTCGTCGACGCGGTCGGCCAGCACCTTGGCGGCCCACTGCGGGTCCTGGAGCAGCGCCCGGCCGACGGCGACCAGGTCGAACTCGTCGCGCTCCAGGCGGTCGAGGAGGTTGTCGATGCCCCGTACCGGGGCGCCCTCCCCGACGAAGCTGCGCACGAAGTCGCCGTCCAGGCCGACCGATCCGACGGTGATCGTCGGCCGGCCGGTGAGCTTCCTGGTCCAGCCCGCCAGGTTGAGGTCCGAGCCCTCGAACTCCGGCAGCCAGTACCGGCGGGTGGAGGCGTGGAAGGCGTCCACGCCGGCCTCGACGAGCGGGGTCAGCAGGGCCTCCAGCTCGGCCGGGGTCCCGGCGAGCCGCGCGTCGTACGCCTCCTGCTTCCACTGCGAGTAGCGCAGGATCACCGGGAAGGCCGGCGAGACGACCTCGCGCACGGCGGCCACGACCTCCGCCACGAACGTCGTCCGGGCCACCGGGTCGCCGCCGTACGCGTCGGTGCGGCGGTTCGTCCCCTCCCACAGGAACTGGTCGAGCAGGTAGCCGTGGGCACCGTGCAGCTCGACGCCGTCGAAGCCGATGCGCTCGGCCGCCGCCGCGGCCTCGGCGAAGGCGCCGATCACGTCGTCCAGGTCGCTACGGGTCATCGCCCGGCCGGTGCCCTCCGTACCGTCCAGCCGCAGGCCCGAGGGGCCGAGCGCGGGGGCTTCGGGGAAGGGCTCGTCGCCCGGCCGGCGGACCATCCCGATGTGCCACAGCTGCGGCACGATCGTGCCGCCCGCCGCGTGGACGGCGTCCGCGACCGCCGCCCACCCGGCCAGCTGCTCCGCCCCGTGGAACCGCGGCACCCGGTCGCTCTGCCCGGCCGACGCGTGGCCGACGTAGGTGCCCTCGGTGACGATCAGGCCGACCCCGGCCGCCGCGCGACGGGCGTAGTACCCGCGCACGTCCTCCCCGGGCACGCCGCCCGGGGAGAACTTGCGGGTCATCGGCGCCATCACGATGCGGTTCGGGACGGTCAGGCCGTTCAGCTCGACGGGCCGGGAGAGAATCGCGGCGGCACGGGAGACGGAGGAGCCGGTCACGGTCACGGTGTACCTCGGGGGTTCGGGGGTGGTCGGGCGGGCGGGCGCGTCGGACGCGTGCAGGTGTCAACCGTTCCGACCGCCGAAGCATTTCACCCCCGCCCGGACCCGCGCCGTGACCCCGGCCACTGGCCCTCCCCGGCCTCCCCCGCCTCACCGCCTCCCCCGCTTCCCCCGCTTCCCCCGCTTCCCCCGCCCGATGCTCCGGCGGCCCCGGTGCTCCGACGGCCCGCGCTCCCGGCTCACCGTGCGTCGCCCGCGGGTTCCGGGGCCGACGGCAGCGTCCGCAGCCGGCTGACCGGGGAGACGGCCAGCCCGACGACGACCGCGGCGGAGGCGACCGCCGCAACGGTGAGCGCACCGTGCGCGCCCAGCCGGCCGGCGAGCAGGCCGGCGGACAGCCCGCCGAGCGCGCCGCCGCCGAACAGCAGGGTCCGGAAGGCCGCGGTCATCCGCCCCATCATCGACTGCGGGGTCAGGACCTGGCGCAGGCTGACGATGATGACGCCCGCCACGCCCAGGCCCAGGTAGGTGGTGAAGAAGGAGAGCACGAACATCGCGAGCATCAGCGGCCGGGGCCCGGCCGCCAGGGCGAGCAGCGAGGGCCCGAGCAGCAGGGCGGACTGCGCGATCAGGTAGACCCGGCCGACCGGGAAGCGCCGGACGACCCGCCCGGAGACCACCGCGCCGACCAGGCCGCCGACGGAGGCGGTCGCGAACACCGCACCGATCGCGGTCGGGCCGAGACCGAGGTCGTTGGTGCCGTGGAGCAGGAACAGGGTCCAGACGGTGATCATGGAGAAGTTGCAGCAGAAGCCGACGAGCGCGAGCGCCCGCAGCACACCGTTGCGCATCACCCAGCCCAGCCCGTCGCGGAGTTCGCGCAGCAGGTGCCGCTCGGCGGCCCGCTCCGGGCGCGGCTCGGGCGTGCGGATGAGCAGCAGGGAGACCACCGACACCGCGTACGAGCAGGCGTTCGCCACCAGCGCGACCGGTGCGCCGACCGCCGAGACCAGGACACCCGCGAGCCCGGGGCCGACCACGTCGGTGGCGGAGGAGCTGGCGCCCATCTTCCCGCTTGCCTCGACGTACCGCTCGGGGCTGCGCACGAGCACCGGCACGTAGGACATCCAGCTCACGTCGAAGACGACCGAGGCGACGCCGACGGCGCAGGCGATGACCAGCAGCGTGGGCAGGTCGAGGGCGTCCCACCAGTACAGCAGTGGTACGAGCGCGATCAGGAGCAGCCGCGCGAGGTTGGCGCCCAGCATGACCGGCCGCCGGCGCACCCGGTCGGTCCAGACCCCGATCAGCAGCGCCAGCCCGAGGTAGGGCGCGAGTTGCAGGAATCGCAGCAGCCCGACCTGTTCCTCGGTGGCACCGAAGGCCCGGATGGCGGTCAGCGGCAGGGCGAGGGTGGTGACCTGGGTGCCGAGCAGCGACACCGTTTCGCCGAACCAGAAGCGCAGGAAGTCGCCGTTGTGCCAGAGGCTCGGTGCGGGAGCGGCGGTCGGCGCGGGGGCGGGAGGGGCCTGGGTCACCGGGACCGCCCCGCGAGCTCGGCGACGCTCGCGGCCACGGCGGCCACCTCGTCCTCCGTGTTGTAGTAGTGCGGCGACAGCCGCAGGCACCATTCGACGTCCTTGTCGGCGAAGTCGAACTGGGCGAACTCCCGGTAGCTGAGAGCCGAGTTGATGCCTCGTGCGTCCAGCGCCGCCTTGAAGGGCCCCGGCCGAGGGCCGTCGACGGCGAAGGTGACGAGCGCTGCCGGGGCCGGGCCGCGGTCGAGCAGTCGCACCCCGGGGATCCCGGCCAGCAGCTCGCGCAACCCCGCGGCCAGCGCCGGGGTGCGCCGGGAGACCGGGGCCAGGCCGACCCGCAGGGCGTAGCGGACGGCGGCGGCGCAGCCGAGCACGGTCGCGTACGGGAACTCCCATTCCTCGAAGCGGGCCGCGGTGTCGACCGCCCGGTAGGTGTCGGGCGCCGTCCAGCGGGCGCCGTGCATGTCGATGAACAGCGGCTCGTACCCCGCCCCGAGCACCCGGTCGGAGGCGTACAGGAATCCCGAACCACGCGGTCCGCGCAGGAACTTGCGGCAGGTCGCGGTGAGCAGGTCGCAGCCGATCTCCGCGACGTCGACCTCCAGTTGGCCGACCGACTGGCAGGCGTCGACCAGGTACAGCAGGTCGAGTTCGCGGCAGTGCCGGCCTATCTCGGCCACCGGCTGGACCAGGCCGGAGTTGGTGGGCACGTGGGTGACGGCGACCAGGCGCGGGCGGCGGGCGCGCATCAGCGCGGCCATCGCGTCGACGTCCACGCCGCTGCCGTCCGGGTGGTCGGGGGCGTGCACGAGCTCGATGCCGTGGCGCCGGCGCAGGGCGAGGAAGGCGATCTGGTTGGAGATGAAGTCGTTGCGGGTGGTGAGGACGACGTCGCCGGGGCGGAAGTCGATCGCGGAGAGCGCCTTGGTGTAGGCGTGGGTGGCACTGGCGGCGAAGGCGATGTTCTCCGGGCGGGCGTTGACGAGTTCGGCGGTGGCCGCGTAGAAGTCGGCGACCTCGGCGGCCCGGGCGGCGGCCGCCTCGTAGCCGCCGACGGCGGCCTCCAGCCGGAGGTGGTCGACCATCGCCGCGAGCACCGGACGGGGCATCAGGCCGCAGCCCGCGTTGTTGAAGTGGATCACCGCGTCACAGCCGGGGGTGTCGGCCCGCAGGGCGTCGGGGTCGAGGAGCGGTTCCTGCGCGAGGGTAAAAGCGCTACCATGGTTCTTCATGTCTGACAGTAGCAGTACTGAGGCCCTGCTCGCGATCCTCCGGCGGGAGGTGTCCGGCCTCGCCCCCGGCGACCGCCTGCCCAGCAGCCGCGAACTGATCGCCCGTCACGGCGTCGGGCCGGTCACGGTCTCGCGCGCGATCGCCCAGCTCGCGGCCGAGGGAGCCGTGGTCACCCGCCCGGGCAGCGGCACCTACGCCGCCTCGCGCCGGACCCGGACGGCGGACGAGGGCCCCGGCGACACCTCGTGGCAGGCCGTCGCCCTCGCCGGCCGCGAACGGGGCACCGACGACCCCGAGCCGGACTCCGGCGAGACCGAGGGACCCGCCGCCCCCGCACCTCCCGGGACCGTCGCCCTCTCCGGCGGCTACCTGCACGAGAACCTGCAGCCCACCCGGGCCCTCGGCGCCGCCCTGGCCCGCGCCGCCCGCCGCCCGGACGCGTGGCACCGGGCCCCGGCCGCCGGCCTGGCACCGCTGCGCGCGATCTTCGCCCGGCAGACCGGCGGCGGCACCGGACCGGACGACGTCCTGATCACCGGCGGCGGCCAGGGCGCACTCTCCATGCTGTTCCGGGCGGTCGCCGCCCCCGGCAGCCCGCTGCTCGTCGAGTCACCCACATACCCCGGCGCCCTCGCCGCCGCCCGCGCCGCCGGACTGCGCCCGGTGCCGGTGCCGATGGACGACGACGGGGTCCGCCCCGACCTGCTCGCCGAGGCGTTCGCCATGACCGGCGCCCGGCTCTTCTACTGCCAGCCGACCTTCCACAACCCCACCGGCACCGTGCTCGCGCCCGAACGCCGCCAACAGGTCGTCGACGTGGCCCGAGCAGCCGGCGCCTTCCTCGTCGAGGACGACTTCGCCCGCCACCTCGGCCACGGCGGTCCCGTACCCCGACCACTGGTCGCCGACGACCGGGACGGCACCGTCGTCCACCTCACCTCGCTCACCAAACCCGCCTCGCCCAGCCTGCGGATCGGCGCACTGACCGCCCGCGGCCCGGTCATGCGCCGACTGCTGGGAATGCGCCGGGTGGACGACTTCTTCATCGCCCGCCCACTGCAGGAGGCCGCCGTCGAACTGCTCAGCACCCCCGCCTGGGACCGCCACCTGCGCGCCCTCGCCACCGCCCTGCGCGAACGCTGCGCCGCCCTGACGGACGCCCTCGCCCACGAGCTGCCCGACTGGCCCGTACCCCTCGCACCGGCCGGCGGCCTCCACCTGTGGCAGGGCCTGCCCCCCGGACTCACCGACACCGACATCGCCGCCGCGGCCCGCGCCCACGGCGTCACCGGCAACGCCGGGCGCCACTACTTCCCGTCCGAGCCGCCCGGCACCCACCTGCGCCTCAACTTCGCCGCGGCGGCCGACCTCGCCGAGCTCACCGGGGCCGCCCGCCGCCTCGCCGCGGCCGCCCGCACCCTCCCCCCGTTCGCCTGATCACATCCGTCACTGGCGGCCTTCAGCTGCTCCGCCTCCCGCCCCATGAGAGGCGGGAGGCGGCAGGCAGCAGGCGGATCCGGCGTGCCGTCCCGTCAGCCGATGGTCGAGCCGGTCATGGGCTCGGAGATCGGGACGGTCTCACCGGCGAAGCCGGCTTTGACGAACTGCCAGGTGAGGCCGTTGATCACACCCTGGCCGAGCGGGGCGAAGCGGGCGAAGGCGGGCTGGCTGAGGTCGATGTGCGTGCGGTCGCAGGACGGACACTTGTCCCTGACCGGCACGGTGACGGTCTTGCCCCGGTAGGTCACCTTGACCGAGATCCCCTTGCAGAGGGGGTCGTTGTTGGGGTTCGCGGTCGTCCACCAGGCGTGCGAAACGGCGACGAGCAGCTGGGAGCCGGCGTTGATCTGCGTCCCACAGGCCCCGAAGCCGGCGTCGTTGTAGTACGTCGCCTTCCCGGCCATCGGCTTGTTGAGGGGTATCGCGGCGCTGGCGGTGCCCGCGCCCAGCGCGATGAGCGCGGCAGCGGCCAGCGGGGCGCCGGCCATGATCCTGATCTTGCTCGTGACTCGCATGGTTCCCTCCGGTTCAGTGCGGACGGACGACCGCACAGATGGCGGGACCAGCCCAAGTGGCCATCCCTGATGCCGAGTTCAGAACCGCGACGCACGGTCGCAGCAGGAACGTATGCCAACGACATGTGCGCGGTACAGACCTCTGACGTGTTGTCATGGACACACTGGGGTGCTCTACTTCTTGCCGGAGTCCGGAGCTACGGTGAGCGGTGAGCGGGGCGTGGCGGTCGGCGGCACCCGGAGGCGCAGCGCGTCCGCACGCTCCTGCCTGACCGGCTGCCCGGCTCGCGTTCGGCGCGCTCGTCCAAGTCACCCCGGTGATCGAGGGCTTGGTGCCGCTGACGGAACTCGCCGACCACGAGATCACCGTGCCCGGGAAGGTGGTCTCCGTCGGCGACGACGTCCGTGTCGCCCTGCTCGACATCGACCTCGACCGCCCGCGCCTAGCCCTCTCGCTGCGAGCGGCGGGCCGGTTCCGTCCCGCCGCACGCGGGCCGGTCAGCGATTGCGGCCCGCTCAGCGCTTGCGGGCGGTGACCAGGGCGAAGGAGAGGAACTCCCCACCGTCGGCGGTGAGCATGTCGATGACGGGCTGGTTCGTCCGCCGGCCGTCCGGGTGGTGCTCGGCGCCCGCTCGTGCCCAGAGCAGCCAGTCCCGCCAGGCGTCCTGCTGCAACCGCGCGGAGGTGACGTCCACCAGCTCGGTGATCGCCCACTGGAAGCGCCACCACTCGGCCGTGTGCCAGGCGATCGCCTCCCAGCCGACGACCTTCCGGATGTGCGAAGGCACGGCTCCGAGTTCCCGGACCTCCCTCGTCATCGCGGGAGTCGCCACGCCCAGCTGTCCGCCGGGCCGGAGGAACCGCAGCAGGTAGGGGAGGTAGCCGTCCGCCGTACCGAAGTACTCGAACGCGTCCACGCTCACGACGGCGTCGAAGCTCTCCGCCTCGAACGGCAGGGCGTGCGCCTCGGCCCGGACGGCCTCCACCCGGTCGCCGACACCCGCCCCGTCGAAGACGGCCCGGGCCTCCTCGGCGGCGATCCACCAGTCGGCCGCCACGACCTGGACGCCGTACTCGCGGGCCAGGAAGACCGAGGTGGCCCCCTTGCCGGACCCGAGGTCGAGGACCCGCATCCCCGGACGCAGATCGAGGTCCTGGGCGAGGTCCTCCAGGAGCCACAGCGGATTCGGCCCCATGTCGAGGTCGAGCAACCAGGCGGGGTCGTAGTTGGAGGCACGCGGGTAGCGGTCAGGTCGTATCAAGGCGTCCAAGTCGGTCACGAGCACGAACCCAAGCCGATCACCGCCCCGGGGGCAAGCCGTTTTCGCCTCCTACCCCAGCCCGCTCCAGTCGCCCTGGCACCGCCACAGCGGCTCGTCGGGATCGGCGGGCGCCACTTCGCCGGCGTACGCGTAGCTACCGTCCAGCACGGCGAGCAGGAACGACGCGAACCCCCCGTCGAAGCGGTCCCACTCCTCCAGACCCCGGTAGAACGCGACCACCGGCCAGGCGTCCGGGTCATCGCCCTCGGTCAGCCAGAAGAACTGATCCGCGTTGAGGTTCGAACCCCACGCCAGGAGCCCACCCGGCTCGGGATGTACCGGGTACGGGCAGTCCGCGTCGGCCGCCAACTCGGCCGCGATCCCGTCGGTCGTCAGCTCCACGAACCCCGGGAAGCCGACGACCGACCCGCCGTCGTAGGAGCTCAGCGTCGGCACCGGCACCGACGAGCGGGCTCGCCGACGCGGGCCGGTCGACCGGCGACCGTTCGTCACAGAGCAGTTCCAGCACCCGCCGCAACCACCGCTGCACCCTGTTCCGCGAGCGCGTCGCGGGTCGACCGGAGGTCGTTCCCAGCGCCGGAGAGTTCCTCGGCCGACACGTGGCGATCCATGACAAGACCCTGGCCGTACGCAGCGACAACGGGCCCCGTACGGGCGAGGGGCCGGCGGAACCGGCGCCGGCCGGCAGAAGCCGGATGTGAAGCACGGGTGGGAGGACTTGAACCCCCAGCCTGCCGTTTTGGAGACGGCTGCTCTGGCCGATTGAGCTACACCCGCAGAGCCCGACCGGACTCGAACCGGCAGTCCCGCTCGGCAACGGTGCTCGGGCACCGCCCCCGCGGGCTACCGGCCTCGTCGGCCGTTGGTCCGATTCTGCGGCACGGACGGCTGCGCGTCACCGGGTTTTCCGCTCAAGCTCACACCTCGAGCAAGCTCACACCTCCAGGCAGCGACGGCGGCGGCCATGATGGCGGTGCCGCCCATGCTGTGGACGGTCACCGTGACTCCTCCCCCGGCTGAAGCCGGGGGCTTCTCGCTATGCCGGGTTGGCGTCGCGACGGGCCAGCCCGGCCCGTAGTACGTTCAGAGCGCCCACCGTGTCCGCGTGCGCGTTGTGGCCGCACGAGACGCAGTGGAACCTCTCCTGGGTGGGCCGGTTCTCCGCGCTGACGTGCCCGCATTCGGGGCAGGTGCGGGAGGTGTTGCGGGGGTCCACCGCGATCACGTCTCGTCCGGCGCTTTCAGCCTTGGCGTGCAGGATCGTCAGGAACACCCCCCCGGCATCTGAGATCGAGCGGTTGAGTCCGGCCTTCGCCGAGGCTCCGTTGGGCAGGAAGCCGCCCGGCCTCTCGGGGTCGGCCTTGGGCGCGGGTGCGCGGAGCATGTTGCGGATCTTGAGGTCTTCGTGCGCGATGAAGTCATGCTCGCGAACGAGGTCGAGAGCCGTCTTGTGGGCGTAGTCCAAGCGCTGGCGGCGCACCTTGCGGTGCAGATCGGCAACCTTCCGGACGGCCCGCCGGTGGTTGGCGGTGCGCTTGTCGCGGCGGACACGGGGGAAGCGGGACAGTGTCCGCTGCGCGGCTTCGAGCCTAGCGACGGCCTTGCGGCCGTGGCGCGGGTTGGGCACGAATACGCCGTTGGAGTCGGCGAGGAAGTTAACTGTGCCCATGTCGATGCCGACCATGCCGCCCGTCGCGGGAAGCGGCTCGGGCTCGGCCTGCTCGGCGGTCAGGATGACGTACCGGCGCCGGCCTTCACGCTTGACCGACACGGTTTTGTGCCTCCGGTCCGAGGATCCGCTTCCTTCCCCGGCTGTTGCCGGGGGTACCCACGCAAGATCAGGGATGGAGGCGCCGAGCGCGCCGGCGGCGCGGACCGCGCTGGCCACGGAAATCGGGATCTCGAAGAGCTTCAGGTCCAGGAACACGTCCTTGCCCTTGGCCACGAGGTCCTTGGTCCTGCCGCCGTGAGCAGTTCGATCCCGACCTTGCAGAAACGGCACTCCTCACCCAGCCGGTCGACGACCTCGTCGGCTGCACGTCGGTGGTCGAAGTCCAAAGCAACGATGATCCGATCGGTTGGCTCCACGACGCCATTGCCGTCCACGGTGTTGCTGGGACGTCGGCGGCCCCTGCGGCCGAGCACCCTCGTCCATCGACTCCGGCCGTGCAACCCCGCTGAACCTACACGGTCACCGCACACCTGCGCGGGTTGCCGACGTACCGGGCAAGCCGGACAGAAGATTCTTCGGCCGAAAGCGCCTCAAGTGAGGTACTCGCACCGCACGGTGACGAAGATTTTGCGGTGCAGTCCGCGCGGCAAGCAGGGGAGGAACGAACTCCCGACTACAGCGCGACCTGCCGGAATCCCTCCGGGTCGGCGAGGAAGCGCGTGACCGCTTGGGCGAATCGGGTGGGAGCGTCGTGGTGGACGACGTGACCGGCGGGCAGCTCGACGAGGTGTGCCCGGCCAGGCCGACGGGTGATCATTTCGCGGGCATGGGAGGCGGTCAGCTCGTCGCTGCGCGTTCCGCGGATCAGCAGTACGGGGCAGGCCACGGCCGTCCAGTCCGGCCAGTGATCACCGTTGAGCGCCTGCTGGGACGCCACCGTGTGCTCGGCATCGAACGAGAACCCCCACCCGTCCGTAGACCGGCGGAAGGCGCAGGCGAGGTACGGGGCCGCCGGGCCCAGCGCGGCCGCCAGCTCCTGGCGCGAGGGCGCGTGGCCGGGCAGGCGCAGCGTGAACCGCCAGTCGCAGTCCACGACGGCGCCGATGTCCTCGACGATCAGCGCCGTGACCCGGTCGGGCTGCCGGGCGGCGTACTGATAGGCGTTCACTCCGCCCAGGGAGTGCCCCAGCAACGCCACCGGGCCGATGGCCAGATGCCGGTGGAAGGCGGCGACATCGGCGACGTAGTCGTCCCGTTCGTAGAGCGCGGCGCGATCGGACTCGCCGTGTCCGCGCTGGTCGAGCGCGATCACCCTCCAGTGCGGCGCCAGCGCCTCGGCCAGGGGCTCGAACGCCGACGCCTCGTTGTAGTGCCCGTGCAGGGCCAGGAGCGGAGTGCCCGGACCACCGAAGTCCAGGTACGACATCCTTCGTCCACCAACCATGAAGTACTCGCGCATGCCGCAGACAGTAGGCGGCAGTACTGACATTCGACCGGGCCACTTCGGGCGGCACCCGAGTGGCACCCTGGCGACCACGTGCGGCGCGCGCGTGCGACGGAAGGGGCGTGCGCTGCTCGCCCCGCTCCCCCGGGCGGTGCCACCCTTTCGCGGCCGACACGACGCGAACCGGACGTCCGGAATGGTCGCCCCGGCCCGGCCCGGCGGGGCCCCGCAGATCGAAACCGGCGCACGAGAGCCCGTCCGCGGACGAGGTGCGACACCGGGCGCCATCGGCCGGGCCTTGGCAGGGATCACCGCCACGGCCGACGCTCTGTGCACGGCCGATCATCGGTTGATCCCATCCCCCAGCCCCTGGAGGGCCCACCCATGTCGATCTCGCGCACCCGCCTCGCCGCCACCGCCCTGCTCGTCGCCGGCGCCACCGCCCTCGCCGCCCCGGTCCAGGCCGCCGGCGGGCACCGCGCCCTCAGCCACTTCGACGACGGCAGCTTCGAGACGCCGAAGGCCCCGGCGAACGCCTTCACCTCGCTGACCACCGGTCAGACCATCGGGCCGTGGACCGTCACCGCGGGCAGCGTCGACCTGATCGGCGCCGGCTTCTGGCAGGCCGCCGAGGGCGACCAGTCGCTCGACCTGAACGGTTCCAACAGCGGCACCGTCGCCCAGCGGTTCACCACCGTCCCGGGCAGCACCTACTCCGTCACCTACGCACTGGCCGGCAACCCGGAAGGCGGGCCCGCCCTGCGGACCGGGCGGGCCCTCATCGACGGCCAGGGCTTCCAGGACTTCTCCTTCGACATCGCCGGCCGGACGAGGGCCGCCATGGGGTACGTGGGACGCCAGTTCACCTTCGTCGCGCAGGGCCCGTCCACCACCCTGAGCTTCGCCAGCACCGTCGCGGGCGCCTACGGCCCGGTCATCGACAACGTCCAGGTGAAGGAGTGCAAGCCCTGCTGCGGGTGACCGACCCGACCCGCCGACACGGTCCGCCGACCCGACCCGTCGACCTGGTCCGCGACCTGATGCACCGACCCGAGGCACCGCCCCGGGTCCGGTGGGGCCGGCTGCCCCGCCGGACCCGGCTCGGGCCGTCGTCCCGGTGGCGGGGCGGCTACAGGTCCAGCTGGTACTCGTGGGCCGTGTGCGTGGGCAGGTAGCCGAGGGCGTCGTTGACGCGGCGCATGAACGGGTTGTTGTCGGCGGTGTCGGTGAGCAGGCCGCCGAGTTCGGGGTGGTGCGCGCGGGCCCCGGTGATCGCGGCGGCCTTCATCCAGCGGGCGAGGCCGTGGCCGCGGTGGTCGGCCAGGACGGCCGTACCGTAGTGCTGGGCGTCGCCGGTGCCGCCGCCGGGGACCACGAGTTCCGTGAAGCCGACGATGGAGCCGTCCGCCCGGTCGACGGCCGCGACGGTGTGCAGGACCTCCCCGCGTGCGGCGACGGCGGCGGCCGCGGCCCGCACCCGGTCGAGGTCCCAGACCACGGTGCCGTAGTCGACGGCGCCCATCGGCATGTCGTCCATCGCGCGGCGCGAGGCCGTGTAGGTGGCGGCGAGTTCGTCCGGCACCTGGCCCTCCCACGCCGTCAACCGGTAGCCGGGGTGCGGCGCTTCGGCGATCGCGGCCAGGGCGGGGAGGTCCGCGCCGGCCAGGTCCAGGCGGGCGTAGGTCAGGGTCAGTACGGTCCGGAAGCCGCCGGCGGTCAGGAACGCGGCGCCGGGGGTGCCGTCCCCGGCCTGGGCGACGACGCTGCGCCGACCGTCCTCACGGGCTGCCGCCGCAGCGGCCGCGAGCAACTGCGAGCCGACCCGCTTGCGCCGCTCGACGGGGTGGACCCGGATGTCCAGTTCGGCGAGGTGGCGCTGGCCGTCCGCGGTGAACAGGCGGAGGAAGGCGGACCCGACGGGGCTTCCGTCGGTGTCCGATGCCAGCCATGCCAACCTGCGGCCGGCAGGGCTCTCGCCGGGGTCGGCCAGGGCGGTGATGCGGACGGACAAGCTGTCTCCGTTGCTCGAGTGGTGCGACCTGCGTGCTCCGGCAGGGTATCGACGGGTCGTCATGGCGCCGACGGCAGGGCCAGGATGGGCCCGGATGGCCACGAATGGCCCCGGTGCCGAGGGCGGACGCCGCGCCGCTGTCCGACCACAGCCACGGACGGGAGACCGCAAACCGTCGGCCGTCCGGTCCGGTGGCCGGTGGCCGGTGGCCGGTCGGGCTGCACCGTCGCTCGCGCACCGCGCGGAGCCCGCCGGATCCGTCGCGGGGTGGGCGTTCAGGGGCCGTCGGATGCACCGGCGGCCGGCCGGCCCCCACCTGCGGAGCCGGCCGGCCGTGATCGGATCTGCCGTCGGACGCCGCGGACGTGGTCGGATGCCCGCCACGTCGGACGGTGGCTAGCGGATTGCGGGTGACGCCTGCGGGAGCGGGGTCGGGGTTGATGATGAAGTCCTCGGACCAGAAGGTGAGTTGGACGTCATGACCGACGGCTTCGATCACGTCGTGCAGGTTGCCGTGCTCACCTCGGTCGAGGAGGAAGATCGCATCGTCCCGGTGGACCGGATCCTGACGCAGCCAGGCGTCGAACCCGCCGAGGTCCGGGGCGCCGGTTGCGAGGTAGGGAACCAGTCGCCGGAACAGCTTGGGCCACATGACCAGTTGTTGCAGCACGGCGAGGTCGGGGACGGTCGCCTTGCCGTTCGGGTCGGCCTTCGAGTACGGCCACAGTCCCGCCCCGGCCGCCCGCGCGGACCGTGCGAGGCCCGTGAGGTGGGTGCGCAGCGCGGCGGGCAGGGTGGCGTAGAACGCCGGGTAGGCGTGGCCCTCGGTGAGCTGGACCGCATCGACCGAGCCGTCGATCCGGGTCTCGTCCACGAACACGGAGGTCCCGTCCGCCTCGGCCGGCTCTCCGGGGTGGACGAACGCGATCAGCCGGCCGTTCGCGTCGATGCCGTTGGAGAGCACGTGGCCGCCGGCCGACCTCGACCGTAACCCCCGGGACGGGTCCGGTGAACCCCCTCCTGCCCGGTTGCGGGGGAAGCACCGAACGTGACCGGCCCGCCGTGGCCCCGTGGCCGGACCTCGTCCACCGGGTCGGCGGAAGAGGCCCGGCCACGGGCAGCGATCCCCCCGACCGCCGCGGCGCTCAGGAGCGGGTCACACCGGTTCGACGCCCGCGAACGGCAGCGGCGGCGCGATCGCCTGGGCGTCCGCCCCCTCGCCCACCCACAGGCCGATGAGGAAGGCGGCCGTCGCCTCCAGCAGGCCGGCCCGGTCGAGCCCTCCCCCGTTGACCGGCACGCAGCCGAGGTCGCGGACCAGCGACCGTACCGTTTCGAGGGCCGGCGCATCGTCGCCGCAGAGTGGGACCGCGAGCGGGCGGCCGTCGAACACCGGCGGGGTCAGGCGCCACACGCTCTCGTGGCAGAGGTTGAACGCCTTGACCACGGACGCACCGGGCGCCGCGGCCGCGATGCGCTCGGCCGCCGAGGGCCCGCCCCGGGTTTCGAGGACGAAGCCCGACGCGACCGGGTTGGTGCAGTCGATCAGCGTCCGGTCCCGTAGCGCGTCGGCCAGGTCGGCGACCACGCCGAGCGCCGCCGCGTACGGCACGGCCAGCAGGACCGCGTCGCGGCCGTGCCGGGCGGCGTCCCGCAGGGTCCCCGCCCGCGCCCCGATCTGCTCCGCCAGGCCGGCGGCGCGGCCGGCGTCCCGTCCGCCCACCAGGACGTCGTGGCCCGCCCGCGACCACTGCGCGCCCAGCCCCCGTGCCATGCTGCCCGTACCGGCGATTCCGATCCTCATCGGTCTGCCTCCTGTTGGTCCCGTCCGTCGGATTCGGGACCACGGTAGGAAGCCGCTCGGGCACCATCTGGTAAGTGACCACTGATCAGGGATTCATCGCCGACTGCCGCGCCCGGCTCGCGTTCGACCTGCTCGCCAACACCTGGAACGCCGTGGTGCTGTGGGCCCTGCGCCAGGGACCGGTGCGGCCGGGCGAACTGCGCGAGCGGATCGGCGGGATCAGTCCCAAGGTCCTCACCGAGACGCTGCGCCGGCTCCAGTTCAACGGGCTGGTGGAGCGCCGCGCGTACGCCGGGTCGCCGCCGCACGTGGAGTACTCCCTCACCGGGTTGGGGCGGACGCTGCTGGAGCCCCTCGAAGCGTTCGGCACGTGGGCCGCCGAGCACGGTGACGACGTGATGGCGGCCCGGGACCGGGCGGAGGAGGCCGAACCTCGTAACGGCTCCCACAGCGGCTGACCCCGACCGGGCGGCGGCGAGGCGGGGGCGGCGGCCGGCCGGTCAGCAGGCGGGTCAGCAGGGCCGGTCGTGGGCGAGGGCCTCGGCGGCGGCCTTCAGGTCGCGCAGCCATGCGTCGAGTCCCTGCCGGAGGATCTCGGTCGCCATGGGGACGTTGGCGTCGACCTGGGGTCCGGTGTGGGTCTCCTCGGTAGTGACGCGGACGCCGTCCCGGACCTTGCTGAACCGCCACACGTGAACGCCGTCGATGTGCAGCCCTTCGCCGATCGCCGGGCCGGTCCAGCGGATGCAGGAGTTGCGTTCGACCTGCCGGACCGTCGAGGTGATCTCCAGGCTGGTGGCGGGGGTCGCGGGGTTGGGCGGCACCGGGGTCGTCCACCGGAACGACGAGCCCGCGCGGAACGGCCCGCTGTCGAGGCGCTCCGCGCTCTGGACGGGCGCCTGCCAGGACGGCCAGGTCTCCACGTCGGTCTGCAGCTGCCAGACGGTGTGCAGAGGCGCGTGGATCACGGTCTCGGCCCGGTGGCGGACCGGGGCGTCGGGGTCGACTCCCTGCCCCCGGCAGGTCAGGGACGTGCCGGGGCGGGCGGTGTGCGGTACGGCGGCGGCCGCCGGTGCGACCGCGGCGCCGAGGAGTCCGGCGGCGAGCGGAACGGCGAGCAGGGCGGCACGGGTGCGGGTACGGGTGCGGAGCATGGCGACCTCCGTGCGCTAGACAGTTTCGCGTTCGTTAGAAGTTGTAACTCACCTGCGCACGGATGGTCAATGGCTTCCGTGATAGGTTCTAACTAAGTCATGAGCCTGTAGCAGGGCGCCGGGAAGGGACGGACTGCGGTGACCACGGACGCACCCACGCCGCGCGAGCGCTACCGCACCCAGGTACGCGCCGAGATCGTCGACCAGGCCTGGAAGCAGATCGCCGCAGCGGGGGCGTCCGCCCTCTCCCTCAACGCGATCGCCAAGCAGATGGGTATGAGCGGACCCGCGCTCTACCGCTACTTCGCCAGCCGCGACGACCTGATCACCGAACTCGTCCGGCAGGCCTACCGCAGCCTCGCCGACACCCTCCGCACGGCGGCCACCGCGGGCGCCGACCTCGCCGACCTCGCCGGTCTCGCCGGGGCGCTGCGCGACTGGGCGCTGGCGGACCCCCAGCGGTACTTTCTCATCTACGGCACCCCGGTCCCCAACTACCGCGCGCCCGAGGACACCGCCGCCCTCTCCGACGAGATCATGACCGTCCTGCTCGACGCCTGCACGGCCCTGGCCGCCCCGGCGGAGCACGCGACACCGTTCGGCGCCCACCTGGCCGACCACCGCGACTGGGCCGCCGGCCACCCCGCCCCGCCGCAGGCCCTCCACCACTTCCTGACCGTCTGGACCCGCCTGCACGGCGTCCTGTCCCTCGAACTCGCCGGCCACTTCGCCGCGATGGGCTTCGACCCCGCCCGGCTCTACGCCGCGGAACTCGACGACCTCCTCGCACCACGGAGCTGAGCCGGGTCGATCCGCCGGCGTGTACCGGACGGTGGACAGCCGATGTACGACCATCACCACGGCCCGGAGGCGGGCGGGCCGCAGCACGATCCCGCAGAGAACGGGCGAACGAGCGGCGGCCTCCTGCGGGAACACCCGCAGGAGG
>NZ_JBSGXP010000048.1:0-52417 GCF_053610105.1 Kitasatospora sp. NPDC054939
GGCGGGTACGGGCCGGCGGCCGCCGTGCGGTCGTCACCAGTGGTCGATGGCCAGGTTGAGGCGCTTCACGGCCTGCGCGTACAGCGGTGCCGCGACGATGACGACCGCGACCACGATGCCCGTCCGGCGGCCGGACCCCAGGACGCTCTCGCCGCGGACGATCGACAGGACCAGCCCGACGCCCAGCAGGCCCTGGACGGCGAGCAGCCAGACCAGCGACAGTGCCATGTTGACCGCCACCGCGAGGCTCGCGACCGGCCCGCCCGGCCGGGTGCAGAACGCCAGCGCGACGAACAGCGACATGGCCCCGCACACCCCGGCGAGCACCGCGACCAGGGTCGCGTGCGGCTCGCCGCTCGGCAGGCTCCACACCGCCACCGCGCCCAGCACCGCCGCCATCAGCCCGTACAGGCCGGCCACGCTCGCGTGTCCCTCGCCCCTCACAGCCACCCCCGGTCCGCGCGCCGCAGAATCCTTCCAAGGTAGCGCGCAGGGACGGAATGTGACAGGCCATCAGCCGGAGCCGGACGAGGGTCAGAACATGAACTCCAGCAGGTCCGCGTTGAGTTGCTCCCGGTGGGTGACGAACAGCCCGTGCCCGGCCGTCGGGTACTCGCGGTACTCGGCCTCCGGCACGAGGTCCGCCGTGCGCCACCGCGATCGCGATGGCCTCCTCTTCCACGGAAGTGTGTCCGGGCGACTGGCGGCATCGGCTAGCAAAGTGATATCACTTTGCTAGCCGATGAACGTACAGTCGCAGGAGGAACCGCTTCCATGACCACACCGCCCGTTGCCGTCGATCGTGCGGACGGCCCTGCTGTGGACCACCCGACCCCGCAGATCACCGAACGGGTCATCACCGCCCCCTCCGGGTACCCGGCGCTGGCGGGGACGCTCCTCGGCCTGCTCGCGGGGGCCGCGGCGATCGTCGTCGGCGGGATCCAACTGGCCGGCGGCAAGGCGGCGGTGGGGGCCTCGCTGATGGTCCTCGGGCCGCTGGCGCTGATCACCTCCGTGGTTCTGATGTGCGGGCTGACCGCCGTCTCGCCGGGCCAGGCCCGGGTGGTCCAGCTGCTCGGCCGCTACCGCGGCACCATCCGCGAGCAGGGCCTGGTCTGGCTGAACCCGTTCACCAGCCGCCCGGCGATCTCCACCCGGATCCGCAACCACGAGACCGAGACCACCAAGGTCAACGACGCGGACGGCAACCCGATCGAGATCGCGGCCGTCGTCGTCTGGCAGGTCGAGGACACCGCGATGGCGATGTTCGAGGTGGACGACTACGCCGACTTCGTCGCCATCCAGACCGAGACGGCCGTCCGGCACATCGCCGGCAGCTACCCGTACGACGCCCACGAGGAGGGCCGCCTGTCGCTGCGCGACGGGGCGGACGAGATCGCCCGCATGCTCTCCGCGGAGATCGCCGAGCGGGTCCTCGCCGCGGGCGTCCGGGTCGTCGAGTCCCGGATCACCCGGCTCGCCTACGCGCCCGAGGTGGCCCACGCGATGCTGCAGCGCCAGCAGGCCGGGGCCGTGGTCGCGGCGCGCCGTCTCATCGTCGAGGGTGCCGTGGGTATGGTCGAGGACGCCCTGGACCGGCTCGCCCAGCGCGACGTCGTCGAACTCGACGAGGAGCGCAAGGCGGCCATGGTGAGCAATCTCCTGGTGGTGCTCTGCGGCGACCGGGGTGCCCAGCCCGTCGTCAACACGGGCTCCCTCTACCAGTAAGGAGCGGCACGGCGTTGGCGACCGAGCGGAAGCAGATCCTGTTGCGGCTGGACCCCGCCGTCCACGACGCACTGGCCGGATGGGCCGCGGCCGAGCTGCGCAGTACCAACGCGCAGATCGAGTTCCTGCTGCGCCGTGCCCTCGCCGACGCCGGCCGCATGCCGGGCGGGGCGGGCGAGTTGCCCCGGCGGGGCCGCCCGCCCAAGGCGGCGGTCCGCAAGCGGGCCGTACCTGGCGAGCCGTCCGAGCCGGCTGCACCCGCCGAGCCGGCCGAGCCGTCCGCGCCGGACACCGGCCCGGATGCCCCCTGACCCGCCACCGCGCACGCCCGCCCACGGACCAGCCCACGGACCAGCCCCCGGGCCCGGACTCTCTCGTCCGGTCCCGGGGGCTGGTCCGTCGGTGCGCACCCCTCAGCGGGCCGCTGCGGCCTCGCGCCCCGCGGCGGACCCGGGCCCGCCCCGGCCGTGCGCGTCGAGCGCCTGGAGGATCGCCTCCACGCTCCCCTTGGCGTCGCCGAAGAGCATGCTGCTGTTCTCGCGGAAGAACAGCGGGTTCTGCACCCCCGCGTAGCCGGACGCCATCGACCGCTTGAACACGATCACCTGCTCCGCCTCCCACACCCGCAGCACCGGCATGCCGGCGATCGGGCTGGACGGGTCGTCCATGGCGGCCGGGTTCACGGTGTCGTTGGCACCGATGACCAGCACCACCGAGGTGTCGGCGAGGTCGTCGTTGATCTCGTCCATCTCCAGGACGATGTCGTACGGCACCTTCGCCTCGGCCAGCAGCACGTTCATGTGCCCCGGCAGGCGCCCGGCGACCGGGTGGACGCCGAAGCGGACCTCCACACCGCGCTCGCGCAGCCGCCGGGTCAGCTCCGCCACCGGGTGCTGCGCCTGGGCCACCGCCATGCCGTAGCCGGGGGTGATGACGACCGAGCGGGCCTCCACCAGCTGCCGGGCCGCCTCCTCCGCACGGATCTCGCGGTGCTCGCCCTGCTCCTCCTCCCCGCCCGAGGGCGCCTCGATGCCGAACCCGCCGGCGATGACCGAGAGGAAGGAGCGGTTCATCGCCCGGCACATGATGTACGACAGGTACGCACCCGAGGAGCCGACCAGCGCACCGGTGACGATCAGCAGGTTGTTGTCGAGCAGGAAGCCCGCCGCCGCCGCCGCCCAGCCCGAGTAGCTGTTCAGCATGGAGACGACCACCGGCATGTCACCGCCGCCGATCGAGGCCACCAGGTGCCAGCCCAGGGCGAGGGCGAGCACGGTGACCGCGATCATCAGCCCGAGGCCCGGGCTCGCGGTGAACCACACGGTCAGCGCCGCGAACGCGACCAGCGCGCCGACGTTCAGCGCGTTCTTGCCCGGCAGCACCAGCGGACGCGAGGCCGTCCGGCCGGACAGCTTGAGGAACGCGACGACGGAGCCGGTGAAGGTGACCCCGCCGATGAAGATGCCGATGAAGACCTCGGCGTGGTGGATGGCCAGCAGGTCGCCGGCGACGACGTGCTGCGCGGAGCCGAGCGCCTCCACCTCCAGGTAGCTGTTCCAGCCGACCAGCACCGCGGCGAGGCCGACGAAGCTGTGCAGGACGGCGATCAGCTCCGGCATCTGCGTCATCTCGACCCGGCGGGCCCGCCAGAGGCCGATCACCGCACCCAGCGCCATCGCGACGACGATCAGGGCGACCGCACCGGCACCGATGCTCCGGGACGCCACCACCACCGTGGCGACCAGGGCCAGGGCCATGCCCGCGATGCCGTACACGACACCGGCGCGGGAGGTCCGGTGCTGGGACAGTCCGGCCAGACTCAGGATGAACAGCAGGGCGGCGACCAGGTCCGCGGCGTGGGCGGCCGTCGTGGTAGTCATCGGGCTCAGCCTTTCGAGAACATGGACAGCATGCGGCGGGTGACGGCGAAGCCGCCGAAGATGTTCACGCTCGTCAGCAGGATCGCCACGAAGGACAGCACGGTGACGAGCACGCTCACGTGCCCGATCTGCAGCAGCGCGCCGATGATCACGATTCCGGAGATCGCGTTGGTCACCGACATCAGCGGGGTGTGCAGGGCGTGGTGCACCTTGCCGATCACGTAGTAGCCGATCACCACCGCCAGCGCGAACACCGTGAAGTTCTCCGCGAGCTGCGCCGGCGCGAAGGCGACCAGCACGAACATCGCGAGCATCCCGAGGCCGATCAGGCCGAGCCGGGCCGCCGCGGTCAGCCGCGGCTTCTCCGGCTCCACCACCGCGGGTGCCGCCGCCGTCGGGGCGGCGGGCGCGGCCGAGACGGCCACCGGCGGTGGCGGCCAGGTGACCTCGCCCGCCCGCACCACGGTGACCGCCCGCTGGACCACGTCCTCGAAGTCGACGACCAGCCGCCCGTCCTTGCCCGGCGTCAGCAGCTTCAGCAGGTTGACCAGGTTGGTCCCGAACAGCTGCGACGCCTGGGCGGGCAGCCGGGAGGCCAGGTCCGTGTAACCGATGAGGGTGACGCCGTTGGCGGTGACCACCGTCCGGCCGGCGACGGTGCCCTCGACGTTGCCGCCCTGCGCGGCGGCCATGTCGACCACGACACTGCCCGGCTTCATCGCCGCGACGTCCTCGGCGGTCAGCAGGCGCGGGGCCGTCCGCCCCGGGATCAGCGCGGTCGTGATGACGATGTCCACGTCCTCGGCCTGCGCCCGGTAGAGCTCGGCCGCGGCGCGGTCGTAGTCGGCCGACGTCGCCTTGGCGTACCCGTCCGAGCTCGCCTCCTGGACGACGTCCACGGGCAGGTACTCCCCGCCCAGCGACCGCACCTGGTCGGCGACCTCGGGCCGCGGGTCCGTCGCGCGGACGATCGCCCCCAGGCTGGAGGCGGCGCCGATGGCGGCGAGCCCGGCCACACCGGCCCCCGCCACCAGGACCTTGGCCGGCGGCACCTTGCCCGCGGCCGTGACCTGCCCGGTGAAGAAGCGTCCGAACACGTGGGCCGCCTCGATCACGGCCCGGTACCCGGCGATGTTCGCCATCGAGCTGAGCACGTCCATCGACTGCGCGCGCGAGATCCGCGGCACCGCGTCCAGCGCGATCGCGGTCACCGGGCGGGCCGACAGCGCCTCCACCAGCTCGGGGCGCTGCGCCGGGGCCAGAAGGCCGACCAGCGTCGCGCCGTCGTGCAGCCGGGCGATCTCCCCGGTCGTCGGGGCGTTGACCTTCAGGACGACGTCGGCCGCCCAGGCCTCGCCGAGGCTCGCGCCGGCCTCGGTGTAGGCCTCGTCGGCGAAACCGGAGGCGGTGCCCGCCCCCGATTCGACGACCACCTCGTAGCCGAGCCCGAGCAGCCCGCGCACCGTCGACGGGGTCGCGGCGACCCGGGTCTCCCCGGGGGCCGATTCGGCGACCACGCCGATGCGTTGCGGGGGGTGGTGGGTGGAGCCCTGTGCAGACATCACTCGTGCCTCTCTCCGTGGGAGGACCCGTTGCCGGCGGGATCTGCGTCCAAGGGGAGTGTCCCTCCCTTGGACGCAGGAACCTACCCGTCCACGCCCGGCCGGGGGACGGGGCGGGGCCGTGACATGTTTCACCGGTTCGCGATCTGTCGGCGGACTCGTCCCGCGTGCTGCTCCCACCTGCACCGACGCGGGCGTTCAGTGGAATGCAACGGTCCGGCAAGCGGCGCTGCCTACGGTGTGGCCTTCCGAGCGCCTCCGGCAGCCGCCGAGCGCCTCCCGCAGCACGAACCGAAGGAGACAGCCGATGACAGGGAACCTGGTGCGCCGCCTGGGCGCCGCGGCGGCCGGACCGGTCACGCTCGCCGCCCTCGCCGCCGCCCCCGCGGTCGCGGCGCCGGCCCCGACGCAGGGGGCCGAGGGCCGGTCCGCCGCGGCGACCCAGTTCTTCCGGTTCGAGTTCGACCGGATCGACGCCTGGAACCTGGACGAGGACCAGTGGCTCAGCAACGGCGACGAGATCAGCCTGAGAACCTGGTCCCCGCGCGGCCTGGAGCACATCTGGCCCACCACCGACGCCAGCTTCAAGGTCTCCAAGGGCCAGACCTGCATCACCTTCGGCCACACCTGCGACACCGCGGGCTCCGCCTTCAAACGGGGTCTGAACGGCGGCGGCTACCACTTCAAGGAGTACGCGGTGGGCGAGGAGGTGAGGTTCGTGCTGGAGGAGCACGACACCGTCGGCATGGACCTCCTGGCCGAGGCCCGCATCACGGTCACCGGCGAGCAGCAGGTCTTCGCCATCAGCCCCGGCGGCGAGGGCTACGACTACACCTTCTACGGTCGCCTCGTCCCGGTCGGCTGACCGGCGGGCGGCTCGGCGCTGTCCGGTGCGGGTTCGGCGGGCGTTTCGGCGCTGTCCGGTGCAGGCCCGGCGGGCGGGCGCGGTGCCCGAGGGGGCCGGGACCGCTGCCCGGCCGGGCCGCCCGCCTGCCCCGCCGGGAGCGCGGTCAGACGTAGCGGATCCGCGGGTCGAGCACGGCGTACAGCAGGTCCACCACCAGGGTGCTGACCAGGTAGACCAGCACCAGCAGGGTGACCACGCCGACGATGACGGTGCCCTGCTTCTGGTACACGGCCCGGGCGAGCAGGCCGCCGACGCCGTTGACGTTGAAGATGCTCTCGGTGATGACCGCGCCGCCCATCAGCCCGCCCAGGTCGACGCCGAGGAAGGTCACGATCGGGATCAGCGCGTTGCGCAGCGCGTGGCGGCCGATCACCCGGCGCCGGGGGAGCCCCTTGGCGACGGCGGTGCGGATGTAGTCCGCGCGCATGGTCTCCATGACGCTGGTGCGGGTGAGGCGCGCGACGTACGCGAGTGCCATCGAGGCCAGCACGAAGGCGGGCAGCAGGTACGCCCGGATGCCGTCCTCGTCGTTGAACGACACCGGGAAGACGTCGATGCCGAACTCGGTCTTCAGCTTCACGCCCAGGACGAGCTGCAGCACGAAGCCGGTGACGAAGGCCGGTATCGAGATCACCAGCAGCGTGCTGATCAGCAGCACCTGGTCGAGGAAGCTGCCCCGGCGCAGGGCGGCCATGATCCCCGCCAGCACGCCGAAGACCGCCTCGAAGGCGAACGCCAGCAGACCCAGCTTCGCGGTGTACGGGAAGGCGTCGCCGATCATGTCGCGGACGGCCCGGCCGTTCAGGCTCTCGCCCAGGTCGCCCTGGAGGGCGCCGGTGATGTAGTACCAGTACTGGACCAGGAACGGCTCGTCGAGGTGGTACTTCTGACGCAGCACCGCCGCCACGAGCGGATGGGGCCGCCGGTCGCCGGCCAGCGCCTGGACCGGGTCGCCGGGCAGGGCGAAGACCACGGCGTAGATCAGGAACGTCGTCCCGAGCAGCACGGGGATCGCCTGGATCACTCGGCGGATGACATAGCGGCCCATCAGACCTCCGGGGGGTGCGGACGAGGAGGGGACGGGAACGTGTTCCGCTGCCGTGGGAGCCCCCGCCTCCGGGCGTCCGGCCGCCGCTCGGGCTCCCGTTCGGGCTCCCGTCCGGGCCGCCGCTCGGGCTTCCGCTAGGGCTTCCGTTCGGGCCTCCGTTCGAGCTGCCGGACCCGGACAGGCTAGTCCGGGTCCGGGTGCAGGTCCCGCAGTTCTCGGTCCTGCCCGTCGGGGGGTGCGGTCCGGGCCGGTCGGGCGGCTGCCCCTCCGTCACGGTTCGGGGTGGGCAACGGGGCACGGGCCGGGCGTCCGGGAGGGCAGCGGGTGCGCCGGTTCAGCCGGTGGCGTCGGCGGCCCGCGCCCAGAGGCCCGCCAGGTGTCCGTGCAGGACCTCCTCGGCCTGCTGCTCCGTCAGGCGGCCGGTCAGCCGGTGCACGGTGAGCCCGTCGACCAGGGCGAGCAGGGTGCGGGCCTCCCGGGCCACGGCCTCCGCGTCCCCGTCCCCGACCCCGGCCTGTGCCAGGAGCGGGACGAACAGGTCGTCCTCCACCGCCGTGCAGCTCGTCCGCAGCGCCGCGGCCAGCGGTTCGCTCACCGCCGCCCCGGCCACGAACGCCAGCCAGACCCGGGCCTCGGAGCGGTGCTCGGGCCGGAGCAGCGCGAGTTCGCCGGCCGCGTACCCGACCGCGCTGGCGGCCGATTGCGCGGGGCTGCCGGCCAGCCGCGCACGCACCCGCCGTCCGATCTGCCCGCCGACGTGCGCCAGGGCGAACAGCAGCATCTCCTCCTTGGTGCGGAAGCAACGCTGGACGGCCCCCATCGAGAGCCCCGCCCGGTCGGCGACGTCGCGTACGGTCACGCCCTCCAGGCCGCTCTCGTCGGCGAGGCGGCAGACCGCCTCGGCGATCACCCGCCGCCGCTCCTCGTGGTCCACCTGCTTGGGCATCGGTGCCCCCCGGTTCGTTCGACGCTGCCGTTCGACTGTTCGACGCGATTATTCGATGCACTCGTATCGCTTCCCAGTGTACGGTTCCGATACAAGCGCATCGGTACGGGGCGGGCGCGCCCCGCGCCGCTGCACGGAATCCGACCCCGGGGGAGAGCACCCGTGAACGACGACACCATCTGGTCCTGGACCGCCACCGCCCAGGCGGCGGCCGTCCGCTCCGGCGAGATCTCCGCCGCCGAGCTGATCGACCGCCACCTGGAGCGCATCGCCGAGGTCGGCCCGGCGGTCAACGCGATCACCCAACTGCTCGCCGACCGGGCCCGCACGGCCGCCGCCGACACCGACCGCCGCCGGGCCGCCGGCGAACCCCTCGGCCCGCTGGCCGGCGTGCCCTTCACGGTGAAGGAGACCACCCCGATCGAGGGCGTCCCCACCACCTTCGGCGTCCCGCAGTTCCGCGACCTCGTCGCCCCCGCGGACGCGCCCCCGGTGGCCCGGCTGCGCGCCGCCGGGGCGATCCCGATCGGGCACAGCAACCTGCCCACCCTCGTCCTCGCCGGGATGCACACCCGCAGCGAGCTGTACGGCGACACCGTCAACCCGTGGGACCCGGCCGTCACCCCGGGCGGCACCAGCGGCGGCGACGCGGTCGCCGTGGCCACCGGCATGGCGGCCCTCGGGCTCGGCAACGACTCGGGCGGATCGATCCGCATCCCGGCCTCCTTCTGCGGAGTCGCCGGCCTCAAGCCCGGCTACGGCCGCTTCCCCGCCGACCACCGCGTGCTCGGCCCCGCCGACCCCGGACCGGCCTCGCAACTCCTCGTCACCGACGGACCGTTGGCCCGCAGCGTCGCCGACCTCCGGCTCGCCTTCGAGATCCTGGCCGGTACCGATCCGCGCGACCCGCGGGCCGTGCCCGCCCCGCTGGACGGCGAACCGCTGCCCGGCCCGGTCACCGTCGCGGTGGTCGCCGACCCGGGCGGCCGCGGCGTCCACCCGACCGTCCGCGCCGCCCTCGCCACCGCCGCGGACGCCCTGCGCGACGCCGGCTACGACGTCCGCGAGGTGGCGGACGTCCCCCGCCTCGACGAGACCCTCGCCGCCTACGACCTCCTCACCGTCACCGAGTTCGCCCCCGCCTGGCCGGCCGTCCGCGGACTCCTGGGCCCCGGCGGGGACCGCTACCTCGCCCCCGTGATGGAACGCACCGCACCGGCGACCTCCGCCGAGGTCATGACCCTGATGGGCACCTGGCTCGGCATCCGCCGCGCCTGGGCGGAGTTCCTCGACACCTACCCCCTCGTGCTCGGCCCGGTCTTCACCGAGCCCCCCGTCGCCCCGGGCCTCGAATCGCGGGACGCGGCCTCCCGCGACCGGGTCGCGAGCGCGATGCGCCTCTGCACCGCGACCAGCTTCGCCGGGCTCCCCGCAGTCGCCGTCCCCACCGGCCTCGCCGGCGGCCTCCCCGTCGGCGTCCAGCTCGTCGCCCGGCCGTTCCGCGAGGACCTCGCCCTCGCCGCCGCCCAGTGCCTCGAATCCCGGCTCCCCCCGCTCACCCCGGTCACCCCGACCGCGCACCCCGGGCGGCCCGCGGTCCGAGGTACGGCCGGCTGAGTCAGGCCGACCGCGGCGGAGCGTCCAGGACGGCCAGCCGGTTGTCGGCGCCGAGGACCTCGCCCTGGACGGGCGCCCGCACCTCGCGCCGCAGAGCGGCGACGGCCGGCTGGGCGAAGGAGACCGTCAGGGTGTACGGGGGCTGCCCGACGACGGTGTTGTGCGCGTCGATCGGCGCCATGAGGCGGCCGGTCACCGTCGTGAGGTCGTGGCCGGCGCACAGCGCCTCGGCGGGCAGGACGACCATGCCGCTCGCACCCTGCGGGCCGACGCGGACACCGCCCTCGGGACTGCGTTCGGACCACGCGTCGAACTCCACCCGTAGGCCGTACCCGCCGCCGACGAACCCGTCCGGGCCCTCGATCTCCACGACGACGCCGTGCGGGTCGAGCCCGTCGGGCAGCTCCAGGGTCCCGCCCGGCCCGGCCGCGAGCAGCAGGCCGACCTCGAAGCGCCCCCGGTCGTGGGCGCCGGAGACCGAGGAGCCGTACGAGCCGAGGGTGAGCTGCGGTCCGGGCGTCGGGCGGCCGGGCGACTCAGGGGTGCGGGGCGGCTGCGGGAGGAGGTGGCCGCCTCTGGTGCCGCACCGGCTGTGCAGCGACGTCCCGCCGCCGGGCAGCGGGGTGTCGGTGGTGGGCGCGGGCACGGGGTTCGGTGCCCCCACCGGCGCGGGCAGGCGCGGCACCCGTGCGACGGGCTCGCGGTGATCCGGCCGGTAGACGGCGAGGCCGACGACGCTGAGCACCAGCACGGCCCACGGGGCGGCCTTCCTCGCCCGCTCGTTCACACGTTCCTCCTCCACGTTGCCGGGAGGATATCGGAGGCGTACGACACGGCGCCGCTCCCGGCGGCCGGTTACAACCGCACGACCCCGCTGTACAACTCGGGCCAGTGCATCACCAACCAGGGCAACAGCTTCGGCAACGGCACCTGGATGACCCTGTGGACCTGCAGCGGCTCGTGGCCGGACGTCCAGGACTGGGGTGCCTGGCTGCGCTGACCCGGCGTCCGGACCGGTCGGCGCCGCCCGCCGGCACCTCGCCCGTCCCCGTCCCGCCGCGCCGCACCCTCCTCCGGGTGCCGTGCCCGGGATGCGGGCCGGGGGCCCCGGACACGCGGCCGGTCCGGCCGGCCGGTGCTCAGTACGTGTACCGGCCGCCCTGGGGGTTGACCGTCATGCAGTCCTTGTCGTTGTCGGCCGTCTCCGCCTCGACCGAGGTCGGCAGGGAGGTGGGCGCGCTCTGGGCGGGCGGCGGGGTGGCGCCGGTGGAGCCGGTGGCGGGGAAGGCGGTGCCGGTGGGCCAGTCGGCGCCGATGACGAGCGCGACGGACCTGGCGGTGCCCGCCTCCTTCAGGGCCGTCTCGGGGAGGCCGAGGGCCGTGGCGACCGCCTTGGCCTGCGCGAGCTGCCCCTTGCCGTAGGTGAGGGTGGTGGTGGCCCGGGATCCGCCGCCGCCCGCCGTGGCCGCCTTGCTGAAGCCGGCCGTGACCAGCGCCGCCCTGACGTCGGTCGCCCGGTTGGCGGCGGTGGTGGCGTTCTGGACGGTGACGGCGACGGAGTCCCGGCTCGGCCCGGCCTCCGGTGCGGGACCGGCCGGTGCGGTGCTCGTCGGCGCGTTGCTCGGCGCGGTATTCGGTGCGGCGTTCGTGGGGGCGGATGCTTCGGGGGACGGCGGGGCCGTCGGGGTGCCCCTGCCGTCCAGCGGGACGTCCTGCGCCAGCATCTTCCAGATGTTGTCGGTGTCGGCCTTCTGCAGGACCAGCCGGTTCCTGTCCTTCGGGTCCTCCAGGACGGGGACGGTGAGGCTGGTGGTGCGCTCGGTGGGTATGCCCTTGAGCTCGTTGCCCAGGTCGTAGAGCTTCTTGACGTCGGCGAGGCCCCGGTCGACGCCGAGCGACCTCGTCGCGGCCTCGGCCAGCTTCATGAGCGAGCCCGGATCGGTGAGCGAGCCCTTCTTCTTGAGCTGGCGCATGAGCGAACTCAGGTACAGGTGCTGGGCCTTGGCGCGGCCCAGGTCGGAGCCCCAGGCGTCGCGGACGCGCAGCCACTGGAGGGCCTGCTCGCCCTGGACGGTCGACTCCCCCTTGGGGAGCTTCAGGCCGGTACCGCCGATGCCCGGTATCTGCCGGTCGTACATGTTCATGTTGACGCAGACCGGGACGCCGCCGACCGCGTCGGCCATCGTGACGACACCGGCGAAGTCGACCATCAGGTAGTGGTCGATCTCCAGGCCGGTGAGCGAGATCCAGGTGCCGACGACGCAGCCGGCCCCGCCGCGGGTGAGGGTGCTGTTGATCTGGAGCCGCTTCTCGGCGGGGAAGGTCTGCTTGCCGTCCTCGCTGCGGCAGGCCGGGACGGCCACCATGGTGTCGCGCGGAATGGTGATCATGGAGGCGTTGCTGCGGTCCGCCGAGATGTGCACCAGCATCTGCACGTCGGCCAGGCCCGGCCGGTCGGCGTCGTCGGCCCCGCCGCCGAGCGCCACGTTGGCGGCCGAACCTCGGCTGTCGGTGCCGATGACCAGGATGTTCAGCGGCGTCTGGCCGGCCGCGTTCGGCGCGGTCTTCGCCCCCTGGGCGTCACTGAGGTTCCTGGAGCCGACCTGCAGGTTGGCGTTCAGGTGCCGGTAGTAGAGGTAGGTGCCCCCGCAGCAGGCGACCACGGCCAGACCCAGCGTCAGCGCGATCGGCTTCAACCAGCGCCGCCACCCGGTCCTCCGGCGCCGCCGATCCGCCCGACCGCGGCCCCCGCCCGGGCCCGTCCCCCGAGTCCGGTCCTGCTTCCGGTCCTGCTTCGGGTCCTGATCCCGACCGTCGGCCCGGCGTCGGGCCGACCGGCCCGGCCCGGAGGGGGACGGGATGCCGGCTTCCGGCGGGTGCCCGGTGGGTTCCGGGCTGTCGGAACTGTCGGCAGGCGCCAGGTCAGCGCTTCGGGTCATGCGTGCCGCCAGTCTCTCGTGCCGGGAATCCGTAGGTCAGTTCGACCACGTGGGACGTTACCCGCCAGGGCGCGCCGAGTACGAACGTGTTACAGACTCAGGACACTCGCCGGACGGGCGGGTGACGGTCCGGGCGCACCGTCCGCCGCACCGGCGCCGAACCGTGCGGACGTCCCGTGCCGGCCTCCGTCCCCGGCGTACTCGGCCCGTTCCGGTGGCGTCCGGTGCCGGGGTGCTTGCGGGAGCGGGTCCGCGGGCAGGGATCCCCGGCCGGGACGACGGCGTCCGGGGAAGGGAGAGCCGGCTGTGAGCGAGGGCCATCGGAGTGCGGGGACTTCCCCATCGGGGACCGGCCGACCGCGGACCGGTGACGCGCCGCCGCCCGACCTGCTGGACGCGGGCGAGCGGCTGAGCACCGACGGGCTCCGTACGCTCCAACTCGCCCGCCTCAGGGCGACGCTGCGCCACGCCTACGCCAACGTCGGGCACTACCGGCGGACGTTCGACGCGGCGGGCGTCGGCCCCGGCGACTGCCGCGACCTCGCCGACCTGACCCGGTACCCCTTCACCACCAAGGCCGACCTGAACGCCGACTACCCGTTCGGCATGTTCGCGGTGCCGATGGAACGCGTCCGGCGCCTGCACGCCTCCAGCGGCACCACCAGCCGCCCCACCGTGGTCGGCTACACCGACGGCGACCTCTCGACCTGGGCGGACCTCGTCGCGCGCTCCATCCGCGCGGCCGGCGGGCGTCCGGGCCACCGGGTGCACATCAGCTACGGATACGGGCTGTTCACCGGGGGCCTCGGCGCGCATGCCGGGGCCGAACGGGCCGGCTGCCTGGTCGTCCCCGCTTCGGTCGGGGCGACGGAGCGCCAGGTCCGCCTGATCCACGACCTGGAGCCCCGGATCATCATGGCCACCCCGTCCTACCTGCTCACCCTGCTGGACGAGTTCGAGCGCCAGGGCATCGATCCGCGCGCCACCTCCCTCCGGGTGGGCATCCTCGGCGCCGAGCCGTGGACCGAGGCGATGCGCCGCGAGATCGAGGATCGGACGGGCATCCACGCCGTCGACATCTACGGCCTGTCCGAGGCGATCGGCCCCGGCGTCGCCCAGGAGTGCGTGGAGACCAAGGACGGCCTGCACCTCTGGGAGGACCACTTCTACCCCGAGGTCGTGGACCCGGCCACCGGCCGGTCGCTGCCCGACGGCGAGCTCGGCGAACTGGTCCTGACCTCGCTCACGAAGGAGGCGCTGCCGGTCGTCCGCTACCGCACGGGCGACCTCACCCGGCTGCTGCCCGGCACCGCCCGTCCGGCCTTCCGCCGGATCGAGCGGATCGGCGGCCGGAGCGACGACATGATCGTGCTGCGCGGGGTCAACCTCTTCCCCGGCCAGATCGAGGAGTTGGTGCTGCGGGCCCCCGGGGCGTCCCCGCACTTCCGGCTGCTGCTGACCCGGCGCGAACGGCTGGACCACCTGGTCGTCCAGGTCGAGGCCCGGCCGGACACCCCGCGGGACGGCCGGGACGCCGCGGCGCAGGCGATCGCCGCGGCCGTCAAGGACGTGCTGGGTCTGGCCGTGGACGTCGAGATCCTCGACCCGGCCGTCCTGGAACGCTCCACCGGCAAGCTCCGCCGGGTCCACGACCTGCGATGACGGCCGGAAGGCGCCCCGTCGGGCTCAGGGCAGCGGCCCGGACGGGGCGTCCGGGCCGCTGGCGGGGTCACGCGAGGTAGTCCTCCGCGCCGCCGTCGCGGCGGATGTCGAGGGTCACGCAGTGGAAGCCGCCGCCGAGGATGCGGGAGTGGCGCAGCCGGTGCGGGAGGACGGTGATGCCGGCGTGCTCCAACTGCTTGATCAGGCTCTGCTGGCCGGACTCGACGATGGCCAGGCCCGGGTCCACCATCAGCAGGTTCATGCTGATCCAGCTCTCGCTGAGGGCGTGGGCGGGGGAGTCGGGGCCGGGCTCGGCGGGCGGGCACCACAGGATGTCCCAGGTGCGCAGCGGCTCGGGGACGCTGTCGGGGCCGATCCGCTCCGGGTTGAGCAGGACGAGGCCGGGGCGCAGCAGGGCGATGGTGCTGTCGATGTGGGTGTAGCCGTAGATGTCGCGCAGCGGGTGGAGGCGCAGGTCGCCGAGCAGGCCGAGGGTGGACTCCAGCCAGCGCAGGCCGCGTTCGTTGCCGCTGCGGGAGACCTGGTAGAAGACGTCGCGGCCGAGCCGCAGGACGTTGGCGGCGTCGAAGACGGGCTCGCTCTCGCCGAGCAGCGGCAGGCCGTCCTCGTCGAGTTCGAAGAGGTCGTCGGCCAGCATCGGCCGGGGCGCCGCCAGCCAGCGGGCGCCCTCGTCCAGGTAGCGCTGGAAGAGTCCGCGCAGGCCGAAGACCTCGAAGTACCGGGCCCGCATCGGGCTGGCGACCTCGATCACGGTCTCGCCGACGACCAGGGTGAGGTCGCGCGGGCAGTACGCGTGGAAGCCGCCCTCCGCGGTCCACCCGGGGGCGGAGAACTCGGCCGCGTGATCGATGACTTCGGGCTGGTGGACGACCACGCCGAGGTCCCGCAGGGTGGTGACCAGGGCGTCGAGGTCCTCCTCGGTCTCCTCCACCACCCGGCGCGGGTAGGCGCCGGCCGGGATGGCGGCGAGCTCGGCCTCGCTGGTCTTGGGGTAGCAGGACAGCCAGGCGGAACGGTCGGTCTGTGCGGGCAGACGGGCACCGACGGCGGTGCCCACCACCACCTCGCGCAGCGTGGTGAACTCGTCCCAACTGTGGACCGGGCCGGTCGGGCCGGTACTGGCGGAATCGGACATGACTACCCCTTGGCAAGGACGCTGGAACGCCGTGGACGGCGCGCGGAGGAGCGCCGGGCGGGTCGCCCGGCGCCGGGAGGTGAGCGAAGAGGAGGAGGAGTTCCCCGGCCGGGCACGGAGGTTCACGATCACGACAACCGGGGGCGATCGCCAAGCTACCCGGGCCCCAGACGGGCGCGCAAGCGGGTGATCGCCCTCCTCCACCGGCCGGCGGACGACCGCCGGATTGTTCAACTCCCGGGCGCCCGACGGTGATCAATCAACCGTCCGGGCGCCTCCCGGGTGCGGCCGTCAGCCGTGCCGCACCCGGCGGATCCGCTCCCCGCCGGCGAGGGTCAGCAGGGCTCCGCCTGCGGCGGCCAAAGTGGCGACGGCGAGGCGCTGGCGGCGGGTGCGGCGCCGGTCGGCCGCGTCGGCGAGGGCGGCGGCCTCCAGGAACGCCCGTTCCACGCCGTCCGGGGCGGCCAGTTCGCCGTTGGTGACGCGGCGCCGGAGCTGGGCCAGCCGGGTGCCGCGGGGCAGGAGTTCGGGGTCGCGTCCGGTGGCGGCCCAGCTGCGGGCCGCGTCGGTGAAGCGGCGCTGTGCGGGCGGGGTGTCGCCGGACTCGGCGAGCCAGCCGCGCAGCCGGGGCCAGGACTGGGCGAGGGCGTGGTGGGCGAGTTCGACGGTGTCCCGGTCGAGGACCACCAGCCGGGCGCGGGCCAGGCGTTCCAGTACGGCGGACATGCCCGGGTCGACGAACTCCAGTCGCGCCACCGGCCCGCCGGGGGCGCCGTCCGGGCCGGCCGCGGAGAGCGCCCACCGGAAGTCGCCCCCGTCGGGGCCGGACGCCCGTGGCCCGGAGGCCGACTGCTCGGCGGCCCGGAGTCCGGGGCCGTGGGGTCCGGAGTGGTGGAGTCCGGAGTGGTGGGGCTCGGAGGCACGGAGGCCCGGGGCCCGAAGGTCCGCGGTGCGGAGGTCCGCCGCGAGCCGCAGCCCGGACCCGGTCCGGAACTCCCCGCCCAGGCGGACGAAGACCGCGCGGGCCCGTTCGCGGTCCTGCCTGCCCAGCCCGCCGTACACCGCCTCGGCGGTCCGGGCGAGGGTGCCCTCGAAGCCCCCGGTGGCCTGGAAGCCGGCCAGCGTCAGGGCGTTCCCGCTGCGCCGGCGCCAGGTCTCCAGCAGGGCGGCGGACACCAGCGGCAGCGCGCCCGGCTGCTGGGCGGCCGCGGAGATCAGGACGGCGAGGAGGGCGCCCTCGACGGTACAGCCGGCCCGTAGCGCCGGTTCGGTGATGGCCCGGCGCAGCTCCTCGGGTGCCGGGTGGCCGACGGCGAGCCGGGCCGGGCGGCCCGCCTCGCAGAACCCGGGGTGACCCGCGACCAGCGCCTCGTGGTCGGAGCGCACCACCAGCACCACCCGGGTGGTTCCGGCGCCGGCGGCCAGGGCGTCCAGGAACCGTTCGCGTTCGGCGGTGCTGCGACAGCGGGTGCGCAGTTCCTCGGCCTGGTCGACGATGAGGACGGGTTCGCCGCGTCCCGCCGCGGGCTGGGTGCGCAGGCGGGCGAGCGCGACCTCGTACGCCTCGACGGGCCGTTCGCCGGGAGTGAGCAGGGCGACCGGTCCGCCGTCCGGCCGGGCGGCGAGCCGGGCCAGCAGTCCGGCGCGGACCAGGGAGGACTTGCCCGCCCCGGAGGCGCCGGTGAGCAGGACCACCCGGCGTTCGGCGAGCAGGGCGACCAGCCGGTCGAGCAGGGCCTCGCGGCCGAAGAAGCGCTCGGCGTCGGCCGCCTCGTAGGCCGCCGCGCCCGGGTAGGGCGCGCGGCCGGCGTCCTGGACGCGGCGCCGGGCGGCGTTGTCGGCGGTCAGTTCGGCGGCGAGCAGTTGCCAGCGGTGCTGCCATTCGCGCACGTCGCCGCCGCAGGCCTGCACGTAGGCGAGGGTGACGGCCAGGCTGGGCAGCCGGCGCCCGCCGGCGGCGACCGAGAGGCTGGCCGCCGAGCAGTGGGCCCGGACGGCCAGTTGACGGTACGGCGGTGAGCCGGCCCGTTCCCTGAGCGCCCTGAGGTCGCCCGCGAACCGCAGCAGCGGCCCGTCCCCCTGGTCCAGTGGACTCTCTCGACGCGGCACAGCGCTTCCCTTCTCCGTTGGTTTCGACGAGGCCTCCCGAAAGGCGTCGCATCCGCATCCCCAAGATTCATCATGCGCAGGA
Source organism: Kitasatospora sp. NPDC054939 (assembly GCF_053610105.1). Lineage (NCBI taxonomy): Bacteria > Bacillati > Actinomycetota > Actinomycetes > Kitasatosporales > Streptomycetaceae > Kitasatospora > Kitasatospora sp. NPDC054939. The sequence goes on from NZ_JBSGXP010000048.1 coordinate 17,637, forward strand.
CAGTTGGCGTCAAACAATCGTGCGACGGAGGCGGTTGTTCCGAGTTGGTGTTCAATGTCCAGCCGCTCGGCGCCGAACAAAGCCCTTGGGATAGAACCGGGAGCCGGGCCGTCCGGTCCGGCCTTCGGAGATCGCAGACTTCGGAGCATCCCCATGAAGTACACGCACAACTGTCGTTCCCTGCTCTCCACGCCGGCGCTGGCGGTCGAGCGGTACGCCAAGAGCCACGGCTCGGGTGCCGACATCGCCATGGTCGACCTGGAGGACTCCGTCCCGCCGGCCCGCAAGGAGGAGGCCCGGCGGCTCGCCGAGGACTTCTTCACCCTGCCCAGCACCAAACTGGCCCGCAGCGCGGTGCGGATCAACACCGTGGCCGGGCCGGACGGGCTGCGCGACCTGGTGGCGCTGACCCGCTACCCGGTCAAGCCCGACCTGGTGCTGATCCCGATGGCCGAATCGGCCCGGGATATCGAGATCGTGGCCGGTGCGCTGGCCGCGGACTGCCCGGAAACGGAGTTCCTGGCCGTCGTGGAGACCCCGCGCGGCATCGAGAACGCCGCCGCCATCGCCGCGGCCGGCCACCGGCTGCGCGGCCTGGTGTTCGGCTCCGCCGACTACGCCTTCGCCGTGGGCGCCCGGCTCTGCTGGGAGGCCCTGGCACCCGCCCGGGCCCGGGTCGTCAACGCGGCCCGCGCCGCCGGGGTGGAGGCCATGGACGCCCCGCTGTTCGAGGTCGCCGACCTGGACGGGCTGCGCCGCGAGGCGGCCCTCGCCCGGGACTTCGGCTTCAGCGGCAAGATCGCCGTACACCCGCGGCAACTGCCGTACATCAACGAGGCGTTCACCCCGGACGACCGGCTGCTGGAACGCGCCCGCCGGGTGGTCGAGGCCGGGATGGCGACCGGCCAGTCGGTCACCGTGGTGGACGGCGTGATGGTCGGGATGCCGTTCTTCCAGGCCTCCCAGCGGCTGATCGAGCAGTTCGGCACCGACCGCACACCGGGCGACGTGCCGCCCCGGTCCCCGGACCGTACGCCCGCCCCCACCGACAAGGAGCGCTCATGACCAGCCCGCAGGAGTCCCCGGAGATCGCCGGCCCGCGCCGGTACCGCAACGCCGAGACGATGCTCGCCACCGCCGACCCGGTGTGGCGGGCGGCCGGCGAGCACGGTCTGATCGGCATCACGGTGGACTCGGAGTCCAACAACCGGCTGATCGTCCGGGAGACCGGCCACGAGTTCGCCAACATGGTGTCCTGCGCCTACCTGGGCCTGAACAACCACCCGAGCGTGGCGGCCGGCGCGGTGGACGCCCTCGCGGAGTCCCGCAGCACCTGGCTGGTCACCTCCACCACCCGGATCCGGCACAACCTGCTGGTGCGGCTGGAGGAGGAGCTGGGCGAGCTGTTCGGCGCGCACATCCTGCCCGGCGCCTCCTGTACCTCGCTCACCGCGGGCATCCTGCCGCTGGTCGCCTCCGGGCACCTCGGCGGCAGCGGCGAGCCCCGCGTGATGGTCTTCGACCGCTTCTGCCACTTCTGCATGGCCTACGTGAAGCCGATCTGCGCCGACGAGGCGCTGGTGCTCAACTGCCCGCACAACGACCTGAACTACCTGGAGGACCTCTGCCGCACGTACCCCCGGGTCGCCTACGTGGCCGACGGGGCGTACTCGATGGGCGGTGCGGCGGCGCTCGACGGGCTGCTCGAACTCCAGGACCGCTACGGCCTGTTCCTCTACATCGACGACTCCCACTCGCTCTCCATCATGGGTGACCGCGGTGAGGGCTTCGTCCGCTCCCGGCTGGAGATGAACGAGCTGACGGTGATCGTGGCCAGCCTCGGCAAGGGCTTCGGCACCGGCGGCGGGGTGGCGATGCTGGGCAGCCGCGAGCAGTTCGAGTTCCTGCACCGGCACGCCGGCCCGGTCGGCTGGTCGCAGAACATGGCGCTGCCGCTGGTCGGCGCCTCGCTGGGCAGCGCCGCGATCCACCGCTCGCCCGAACTGAAGGACCTCCAGGCCCGGTTGCAGCACAACATCGACCTGTTCGACGAGCTGCTGCCCACCACCTTCGCCGGGAACGGGCTGCCGGTGCGCCGGATCGACGTCGGCGACGCCGACCGGGCGGTCGAACTCTCCGCGCAGCTCTTCGAGCGCGGCTACTACAGCTCGGCGGTGTTCTTCCCGATCGTGCCCAAGGGCGAGGCCGGGCTGCGGCTGATGATGCGCGCCGACATGGACGACCGGCTGATCACCGATTTCGCGGGCCACGTCCGGGAGCTGACCGCCGACCTGCGCTGACCCGGCGGCACCGACCGCGCCCGGACCGAGGAACACTGCGAGCAGGAGAGCACACCATGGACGAACCCGTCGGCTACCGGCGGATCGGTGCCGGCCGCTACCGCGAGGTGGTGGGCCGGTACTACGAGGAGTTCACCGTCGGCGAGGTGGTCGAGCACCGGCCCGGCCGCACGGTCACCGAACTCGACAACGTGCTGATGAGCATGCTCAGCATGAACGACGCCCCGCTGCACATCGACGCCGCGTACAGCGCGCACACGCCGTGGGGCCGGCCCATCGTCTCCAGCCTGGTGACGCTCAGCATCGTCGGCGGGATGACCGCCCGCTCCACCAGCGGGCGCACCATCGCCAACCTGGGCTGGGAGAACATCCGGATGACCCACCCGGTGTTCACCGGCGACACCCTGTACGCGCAGACCGAGACGCTGGCCAAGCGGCTCTCCAAGAGTCGTGAGGGCCAGGGCATCGTCAACTGCCGCACCACGGGCACCAAGTCGACCGGCGAGGCGGTGGTGGTCTTCGAACGCAGCTTCCTGGTGCCGCTGCGCGGGTACGGCCTGGACGAGGTGGCCGGCTACTGACCACGGCGGGGTGCGCAGGTCAGGGCGCGCCTGCGGGCCGCGCGGTCGGGTCAGGCGGTGCGCCGCACGTCGACCAGCGGCTGCGGGCCGCGCGGTCCGCTCAGCCGGTGCGCCGAACGTCGACCAGCACCTTGCCCGCCGTCTCCCGTCCGGCCAGGGCGCGGTGCGCGCCGGCGAGGCCGGACAGCGGCACGGTGCGGTCGATCCGGGCCGTCAGCCGCCCCTCCAGGGCGAGCCGGAACAGCGTGTCCGCGATGCCGGTGAACAGCGCCCGGTCCGCCAGGACGTGCTGCAGCCAGAAGCCGAGCACCCCGACCGAGCCGTCCGCGAGCTCGTCGGCCGTGAACGGGACCTCCGCCGCGCCGCGGGCGCCCACACTGACCACCCGGCCGAACGGCGCCAGCGCGGCGAGGCCGGTCCGCAGCCAGGAACCGCCCAGCGAGTCCAGGAAGAGGTCGACCCCGCCCGCGGCGGCCAGCCGCTCCGCCAGCCGGGGATCGGCCGGGTCCAGCGCCTGGTCCGCGCCGAGCGAGCGGACGAACGCCCGCTTGGCCGGGGTGGAGGCCAGGCCCACCACCCGTCCGGCGCCCGCCGCGCGGGCCAGTTGCACCGCCAGGTGCCCCACCCCGCCGGCCGCCGCGGTCACCGCGACGCTCTCGCCGGCCCGCAGCCGGCCCAGGGCGACCAGCGCACCGTGCGCGGTGGCGCCCTGCTCCAGCAGCGCCAGCGCCTGCGCGTCCGCCAGACCGTCCGGCACCTCGACCGCGAACGCCTCCTCCACGCAGGCGACCTGGGCGTAGCCGCCGCCCCCGCGCAGCAGGGCGACCACCCGGCGGCCGTCCCGGCGGCGGCGCCCGACCACGTCGGCCCCCAGCACGGCGGGCAGCGGCAGCGCCAGGTACTCGCCCCGGCGGCAGTGCAGATCGGCGTAGTTGATCCCGGCCAGGGTGACGTCCAGCAGGCACCGGCCGGGGCCCGGGACCGGCTCCGGCAGCTCCGCCAGGGCGAACTCCTCGGGCCCGCCGTAGCGGTGGATCACCGCGGCGAGCACCTCAGCCGCCGAACAGGGCGCGCAGCCGGCCCTCCTGGGCCCGAGCCTCCTCGGCCGACCCGGCGATCACGCAGTACATCACCGAACCGTCCGCCCGGGCGAAGTCGCAGCTGAACACCACCCCGGTCGCGCTCGTCGGGTCGAACGCCAGCCCGGCCGCGGTGACGGCCTCCACCGCCTCGGGGAAGGTCGGCACCTTCAGGCCCGCCAGCTCCAGGATCACCCGCTCGGCACGCCGCTCGGCGCCCACCAGCCGCGCGAACAGGGCGTCGTGCAGATGGGTCGAGCCGGTCAGCCGGCCGTTGGTCTCGCAGAAGTACAGCTCGCCGCCGGGGGTCAGGAAGGCGTCCGCGCTGAGCGTGCCGCGGTAGCCGATCACCCGCAGCGACTCGCACAACCGGGCGGCCCGGTCCACCAGTTCGGCGATCGTCCGGGCGTCGGGGGTGACCGGCGGCGTGATCTCGCCGACCACCACCGGGTCCATCAGCATCTCCCCGCAGCCGGACAGCACCGACCCGTGCTCGCCGATCAGGAACTCCGCGTACAGCGGCGCCGCGTCGGCGAAGTACCGCTCCACCACGACCCGCTGGGCCCGCCCGCCGGTCAGCCACGGCCAGCGCTCGGCCACGTAGCCGGCCACCTCCGCGCGGTCGGCCAGCCGCACCGTGCGCTGGGCGCCGGCCGCCGAGTCGATCGGCTCCCCGCGCACCAGGACCTCGTTGCCGAACCCGCCGGCCTGGTACTCGACCTTGAGCATCACGCTGTGTCCGGCCGCGAGCAGCGCCTCGGCCGCGGCCTCGACCTCGACCGGGGAGGTCGCCACCGTGCCCGGCGCGATCGGGACCCCGGCGCCCGCCGCCAGCGCCCGGAACGCGGCCTTGCTGTTGACCAGCGCCAACCCGCCCTGCGCGGCGAAGGCGTACCCGGGCACGGCCTGCTCGGCGCCGAGCGCCGCGGCCAGCTCCACCACGGAGGCGTTGGGCGCGATGGCCAGCACCCGGTCCAGCGGGCGCCCGTCCAGCGCCCGGCGCAGCTCGTCCCGGAACCCCGGGTCGGCCAGCCGGTCCGGGGTGAGCACCTCGGAGCCCTGCGGGCCGGGCGGCGGCACCACGAAGGCCAGCCGCTCCGGCCGGGTGCCGGTCAGCCCCGTGACGTACGCCAGGTAGTCGGGGTCCGGACCCCAGGGGAGCACCACGACGTCGCCGTCCTCGGCGAACCAGAGCATCCGCTGGGCGCCGCAGCCGGCGAAGCCCAGCTCCAGGGGGGACATCCCGGAGAGGTCGCCGACCATCTCCTCGGTGCGGTTGTTACCCAGGTGCAGCGTGGTCATACGGCGCTCTCTCCCGACCTTCGGCCGCCCCTCGGTACGGACGGGCGGGACACTGGTGCTGCGGCTCAGCGCCGGCCCGGCGGGGCGCGGGCCACTGGGGCGCGTGTTCCAGATGTAGCGCACCGGGGTTGTTCGGGGTCGGGGCTCGGACATTGAACAAAAACGCCGAACAACCCGCCGCGTCTGCCCGCCGAGAGCCGGTGACGGCCCGCCCGGCGCGCGCCGGCCCTGCGCCCGCCCGGTCCGTACGGTGCCCGGGTGGGGTCGGGGTGACGCGGACGGAAAACCGGTGTGGCGGCCGCCGGAACAGGAGCAGAATCGCGGCATGGCGGACATGAACGCGTTTCGGGAAGCAGTGGGCGGCTGGGCGGCGGGCGGCCCCGGCGGCGACGCGGCGGAGCTGGCAGGGTTGCTCGGCCTGCACACCGCCGTCCTGGTGGAGGGGCCGAGCGACCTCGCGGCGGTCGAGGCGCTGGCCGAGCGGGCGGGCCGGGACCTCGCGGGCGCAGGGGTGTGCGTGCTGTCCATCGGCGGTGCGATGAACATCGGCCGCTGGGCCGGGCTGCTCGGGCCGCACGGACTGGGCCTGCGCCTGATCGGCCTCTGCGACGCGGGCGAGCAGGGCTACTACGACCGCGGCCTGGCGCGGGCCGGCACGCCGGGCGACGGACTCTTCGTCTGCTCCGCCGATCTGGAGGAGGAGTTCATCCGTGCGCTGGGGGTGGCGCGCGTCGTGGAGATCGTGCGGGCGGAGGGCGACCTCCCGGCCTGGCAGATCTTCGGACGGCAGCCCGCGCAGCAGAGCCGGTCCGCGGAGCAGCGGCTGCGGCGCTTCCTCGGGACGAAGAAGGGCCGCAAGATCCGCTACGGGCGGCTGCTGGCCGAGGCGCTGGAGACCGACCGGGTGCCGGCGCCGCTGAAGGGCCTGTTCGCCGTGCTGTGACGCAGGGCGCCGGTGGGCCGCCGTCAGGTCCCGCGCCGCCGACCGGCCGTGTGCGCGGGGAATTTGATGGTGGGGGCGCGAGTGCGTTCCGTAGACTCCGGTGCTCGTGACCGACACTCCCGCCGCTTCCGCCCCGCAGGACCCCGCGACCCCGCAGGACCCCGCGACCCCGTACGACGCCGCGCACGCGCCGTCGTACCCCGCGACCGCGCCCCGGCCGGTGCCGGGAGCGGCCGCCGCCACCGCCGCCACCGCCGCCACCGCCGCCACCGCCACCGCCGCGGGCGACGCGGAACGCGTGGCCGCCGCCGTCGCCGCCGCGGGCCGGGGCCTGGTCGAGCGCGAGAGCATCGCCGAGGTCGTGGCGCTGTGCGCAGTGGCCGGCGAGCACCTGCTGGTCGTCGGTGCACCGGGTACGGCGAAGTCCGAGGCGGTCCGGCGGGTCGCCGACCGGCTGGGCGGGCGCTACTTCGAGTACCTGCTCGGCCGGTTCACCGAGCCCAACGAGCTGTTCGGTCCCGTCGACCTGCGCCGCCTGCGGGAGGGCCGTGTCGAGTTCGAGACCACCGGCATGCTGCCCGAGGCCGACATCGCCTTCCTCGACGAGGTGTTCCTCGGCTCCACCGCCGTCCTCAACACCCTGCTCGGGCTGCTCAACGAGCGGGTCTTCCGCCGCGGCGCGACCGAGTTCGCCAGCCCGCTGCGGGTCTGCGTCGGCGCAACCAACCACCTGCCGGACGATCCCGCGCTGGCCGCGTTCGGCGACCGCTTCCTCGCCCGGGTGTTCGTCGAACCGGTCGCCGACGCCCGGCTGGAGGAGCTCCTGGAGGCGGGCCGCCGCCCGGCCGACGCGCCCCTGCCCGGGCCGCGGACCGGCGCGGCGCCGGACGGCCCCGGCCTGCTCGGCGCGCTCGACCGGCTCGCCACCGCGGCCCGGGCCTGCGACCTCACCGAGGTCACCCCCGCCCTGGCCACCGCGCTGCGCCGGCTGCGCGCCGCCGGAGTGCCCGTCAGCGACCGCCGGGCGGTGCGCTCCCAGCGGCTGGTGGCCGCGGCGGCCGTCCTGGACGGCCGCGCCCACGCCACCACCCGCGACCTGTGGGTGCTACCGCTGATCGCCCCCACCGCCGACGCCCAGGCGCTCGCCCGTGACACCCTCGCCGACCTGATCGCCAAGTCCGCCAACCACAGCCTGGTGCACGCCGCGGAGGAACTGTCGCGCAGCGCCCGCGCCCGCGCCGAACGCCTGGCCCAGTCCGCCGCCGTCCTGCTCGCCGAGCACGGCGGCCTCCCGGCCGGCCCCGACTCCCGGCTCCGCCTGGAGGCCGCCCTGCGCGAGATCGACGCCGGCTTCGACGCCGACGACCTGCCCGCCGCGCTCGTCGCGATACGCGCCGACCTGGTCGCGGCGGTCTCCCCGAGGTGACCTCCGCGACCCCGCCCGCTCCGTCCGCCGTTCCTGCGTCCGCCGTTCCTGCGTCCGCCGTTCCTCCGGCCCCCGCCCCGGCGTTCCCGCTGCGCTGGGAGCGCCGCGAACCGCCGCTGCCGGCCGCCGCGGTACTCGCCCTCGGGGACGCCCTGCCCGCCCTGGCCGCCGCGACCCGCACCCGGCTCCTTGCGGGCGCCCGGCTCGCCGTCCTCGCGGACGACGCCGCCCTGCTCGTCCTGGGCGCCGCGGCCGAGCTGCCCTGGGCCGACGGCGCGCGCTACCTCGGGCGCGACGCCGACCTGCTCGTCCCCACCACCGCCCGCCCGCTGCCCGCCGCCCCCGCTCTGTGGCGCTCCGCCCTCGGCGCCCGGCCGGGCCTGCTCTGCGCCCTGGTCCCCGGCCACGCCCTGGTCGCCGACCCGCCGCCGCCCGCCATCGACCCCGCCGCCCTGGACCGCTTCCTCCGCCCCGCGCCCGCCGTCCGGGCGACCGCCGTGCCCGCCGCCCCGGTGACCACCGCCACCGAGCCCGGTCCGGCGGAGGCCGCCGCGCGGCACCCCGAGCCGCCCACCGGGAGCCCCACCCCATGAGCACCGCCCTGCCCACCGCACTCGCCCCTTGGTCGGCCGCCCTCACCGCCCTCACCCCCGAACTCGCCACCGCCCTGGGCCCGCTGCTGCGCCGCCTGGACGCCCTCGTCGCCGAGCACGAGCCCGCCGCCCGCACTGCGGGCATTCCGGACGGCTACGGCTCGCTCGCCCGCACCGGCCGCCCGGACCAGCTGCTGCCCTCCGAATGGCTGCTCGCCGACGAGTTCCCCGACGAGTTCCTGCGCCGCCTGGTGGATCGCGAACTCCTCCACCTCGCACCCGAGTTCACCACCCCCGTGCCGACCGGCCGGATCGTCGTGCTGGCCGACACCGGCCCCGGCCAGGCCGGCGCCGCCCGGCTCGTCCACCTCGCCGCCCTGCTCGTCCTGCACCGCCGGGCCGCCGCCCGCGGCACCGAACTGCGCGTCGGCATCCTCGGCGACCTCGTCGGCACCTGGCTCCCCGGCGACCTCGCCGAACTGCTCCCGGACTGGCTGGAGGCCCGCCGCCGCACCGACCCCACACCCGAGGACGTGCAACGCGCCTGCCGGGACCTCGACGCCGCCGACCGGGTCTGGATCCTCACCTCCGACCACCTCGCCACCCGGCTCCCCGCCGGCACCCGGGCCCTGACCGCCCGCCCGGCGCAGTGGGACGACACCGGCGCCACCTGCGTCGACCTCCGCATCACCACCGGCACCACCGCCCCCGTCACCGCCCGGCTCGCGCTGCCCGCCACCGAGATCGCCGTCCGGGCCCTGCGCGGCGCCGGGTTCCGCCGGGCCGCCCCGGCCCGGAGCACGTGGCCCACCGGAGTGAGCACCGCCGAACTGCCCGTCTTCACCACCGCGTCCCGCACCCTGCTCGCCCGCGGACACGACCCCTGGACCCTCCTCGCCGTCCGACTTCCCGGCACCGACGAACGGCACGTCACCACGATCCGGGCCCGCCGCCACGACCTGCCCGGCCCCGCCCTCGCCGCCGGGCGCAACGGCCGCCGCCTGATCGTCCTGTGCACCTGGGGCCGCCAGCTCGTCCCGTACGTCAGCGGCCGCCGCTTCTGCGAGCGCGGCGAGTACGTGGTGGGGGACTCCGCCGCGTTCGGCCTCGACCGGGCCGCACTGGACGCGCTGCTCTCCGAGCCCGTGCTGCCGCTGCTGGTCGACGGCCGCGACCTGCGCCTGCCGGTCGGCGGGTTCTGGTGGCGGATCGGCCCGGACGGCGTCCCCCGCGAGGACGGCCCGGTCGGCCCCGAGGGCGGCCCCCACCCGGCGGACGTGCCCTACGAGGGCGCCCGGGACACCCGCCTGCACCCCGGCACCGTACCGCCCGAGGCCCGGGGCGCCCGCCACGTGCTGCACGGCGCCGGCGCCGTCGCCTGGAGCACGGACGGCCACCGCTGGGAGCTGCACGACCGCAACGGCAGGCGGCAGACCGTCACCCTCAGGGAGAAGGCCGACGTTCTCGGCCCGATCCACGACATCGACGGCGCCGCCCTGATCACCCTCAGCCGCAAGGACCGGACGGTGCGCCAGGCCCGCTCCACCGGCCGGCGCACCCTCAGCCGCTTCGGCAGCGCCACCGGCCGCCCGGCCCTCCACCCCACCGAGCCGCTGATCGCCGTCCCCACCGGCCCCGACCGCATCGTGGTCGGCCACGCGGGCACCGGCCGGATCCACTACGTCGTCGGGAGCGAGCAGTGAGCACCACCGGGGCACTCCCGCCCGCCCCCGACCGGACCGCCCCCGACCGGACCGCCCCCGACCGGACCGCCCCCGCCCCCGGGGCCTTCCGCGGCACCGTCGACGCCGCCGGCTTCGTCCTCGACACCCCCGTCACCGGTCCCGCCGAGGCCGCCGCCCGCGTCCTGGACCACTGGCGGGACGGCGCCGACCTTCGCCGACTGCCCGACGGACGCTGGCTGCTCACCCTGGCCGCGCCCACCGCCGTCCGCGCCGACCGGGCCCCCGGCCTGCCGCTGCGCCGCACCGCGGGCGCCCTGGTGGCCCTCGGCACCGACGCCACCGACGCGCCCGCCGGACACCTGCTGCTCACCACCGGCGGCCACACCGCCGCCCACCCGATCGCCGGCCTCCCCCTGATCGACCCGGCAGGCTGGCTCGACCCGGGCGGCCTCGCCGTGCACCGACTCGGCGCGGTCGGCACCCCGCCGGCCCCCGACCGCGTCCTCGACGACCTCGCGGTCCGCGGGGCCCCCGACCTGCGCGCCGCGGCCGGCCTCGGCGCCCGCTCACGGACCGCCGGGCGCCTGCTCGGCGAGACCGGCCGCCCCCGCCTGCTCGACCGGCTGCCGGCGCTCCCCCTGCCGCGCCTCGGCCGGCACAGGACCCAAGCGCGGGCGTCCGGCGACACCCCGATCCGACCGGCCCGGCGCCGCCGCTCCGCCCGGCGCGGCCCCCTGCTCCCGCGCAGCGCCTCGGCGACCGGCCGGACGATGCGCCCCCGCGGCACCTCCCGCCGACGGCCCCTCGCCCGCCTCGGCGGGCTGCTGCTGGCCGCGCTGCACCTCCTGCGGGTCGCCCTGGTGCTCGTCGCCACCCTCCTCGGCTTCGTCGTGGTCTGGGCAGGCCTGGCGGTCATCGCGGTGCGCGCCGTGTACGGCGGACCGCAGGCGTCCGGCTCCCGGCTGCTGCTGGCCTCCGCCATCGCCCTGGTGCTCGCCGCCTGGGTCCTGCGCACCCGCGGACGGGCCGCGGGCGCACCCGGCGGCGGCACCGGCGACCACACCGGCTCCGCCCCGGGCCGCCGCCCCGGTGCGGCTCCCGGCGCCGCCGGCCGGACCGGCCGCCCCCGCCCGCCACTGCTGCGCGGCCTGTTCGCCCGACTCACCCTGCGCACCCCCGCCGCCCACCTGGTCCGCGGCCGCCACGCCCGCTACCTGCACCGCCTCGAACGGGCCTTCGCGGAACAGCGCTGGGAGGACGCCCTGCGCGACGCCATCCAGCTCGCCGGCCCCGGCAGAGCGGACGGCGCCGCCTGGCTCAGCCTCGGCCTCCCGGCCCGCCGCGCCGGCGCGCTCCGCCCCAGCCCCGGTACCACCGCCGCCGGAGGCAGCTCGCTGCTCTCCGGCCCCAGCGTGCACCAGCACCTGACCGAGCTCTACCGCCGGGCCGCCGAGGCCCTGGAACGCGAGGGCCGGATCGACGAGGCCGCCTTCGTCCTCGCCGATCTGCTGCACCTGCCCGCCGAGGCGGTCGCCCTGCTCGACCGGCACGGCCGCACCGCCCAGGCCGCCGACCTGGCCGAGGGCCGCGAACTCGACCCCGAGCTGGTGGTCCGGCTCCGGTGGCGGGCCGGCCACCGCGAACACGCCGTACGCATCGCCCACCTGCGGGGCGTGTTCGCCGTGGCCGTGGAACGCCTCGGCCCGGTGGACCCGGCGGCCGCCCGCGAGCTGCGGCTGGCCTGGGCCGAGCACTGCCGCAGCTCCGGCGACCGGCTCGGCGCCGTCGAGGCGCTCTGGCCCGAGGAGAGCCTGCGACCCTCCGCCGCCGGCGACCTGCGCGAGGCCCTGGCCCTCGGCGGACCCACCGGCGGCCGGGCCCTCGCCCACCTGCTCGCCCTCGGCGAGGGCGCCGACACCGCCGAGTGGGCCCGGCGCATGATCGACGGCGCCGAACCGGCCACCACCGGCGGCCGGGCCGCCCTGCTCACGGCGCTGGCCGACCTCCGGGCCGCCGACCCGGCGGTCGACCGCGAACTCGCCACCGCCGCCGCCCGCGCGGCGGTCCGCGACGGTGGCTTCGGCACCCAGGACGGCTCGGGCACCGAACGCGCCCGCTTCGAGCGCCTGCTCAAGCGCGCCGACCCGCTCGCCGCCGCCGACCTGCCCAGCCCGGTCCGCCCGGGCCGCAACCCCGGGGCACCCCTGGAGATCACCGCCGCGGACCGGCCCGGAACCCTCCCGGTCCTGGACGCGGCCGTCCTCGGCTCCGGGGCCCTGCTGGTCGCCTGCGGCCACGCAGGCGTGCGGCTGCTCACGCCGGACGGCCGGACCAAGGCCCGGTGGGACGTCCCGACCGACCGGCTGGTGCTCGCCGACCACGGCGGCAGCGCCCTGCTCGTCGCCGAGTACGACGAGGCCACCGAGATCGCCCGCCTGGACCTCGCCACCCGGACGGTGCGGCCCTGGGCCACCCTGCAGACCACCGGCCCGCTGTCCGGCTACGACGGCCGCCACCTGATCGCGGTGGACGGCCGCGGCATCGTGGTGCTCGACACCGCGGCGCCGCGGCCCACCGTCGTCTGGCGCGAGCTCGGCGGCGGCCATGCGCAGGCGGAGGAACGGTGTCTGACCGTGCCCGCCCGGACCGCGGCGCAGTGCTCCGTCGTCGTGGCGACCCGGCCCCGGTGGGGCGCCGGGACGACGGAGTGCCGGACCTGGGAGCTGCCGGGCTGGCGGCTGGTCTCCCGCCCGGCGCTGACCGACGAGGAGCTGGAGCCGGGCGGCGCCTCCATCGGCCACACCGCGCTGGCGGGCGGCGGGCGGATCCTCACCACCGCCGAGCCCGACCCGGGGCGCACCACCCTGCGCTGGTACGGCACCGGAGGGCCGGGCTCGCTCACCGTCGCGGGCGCGGCCGTGGCACCCCCGGTGACGGACGGCGACGACTGGGTGCTCACCGTCGCCGACCCGGACGGCGACGGCACCGGCACGCTGGTCGCCCACGCCGGCCGCGGCTACCAGGCCCCGGCCCTGACCGCCCGCTTCCCCGCGGCGGCTCCCGGCCCCGGCGGACGCCCCGCCCCGGTCGGCGTCCGCCGCCTCGGGGGAGCGGTCACCTACTGGCACCGCAGCGGCCGGGTGCTCGCCGTCGCCGAGGACGGCAGCGTGCTCGCCAACCTCCGGGTGGCGGCCGACTGACCCGGCCGGCCCGGGCGCCGGCCGTCCGCCGCCCGGTCGGCAACCCCTCGGGCTCGGGGACGGCCGACGGTGGATCCGATCGGTCTGTCCGCGAAGGGAACTGGCGAAGCGTCAGGCCGAGCGCGCGGGCGCCCGGCCGACTTCGCCAGGATGCCCGCGGCGGTGCCCTCCGGCGGGGGAATCAGTGCATCGCGTGCAGGTCGTCACCCGCAGTCGGCCCTGTCGGCGGCCCTGCCGGCGGCCGTGTCGGGGCTGCGGGTGGTTGTGGCGGGTGTCGGGTGGTGTCGAGCAGGGGCAGGCGGACGGACGGGGGGCACGTGCTGCGTGGGAAACGTGCCCACCCGTCCGCCCGTCGGCGGCCGGTCCGGTCAGACTCCCGCCAGGCGGCAGCCGAGGAAGGAGCTCAGCAGTTCCGCGACCGAAGCGGCGGAGATCCGGTGGGCGAGTTCGGGGTGTTCGGCGAGCAGCGGGGCCAGCCGCTCCTGGAGGGCGGTGACGCAGGCCCCGACGTCGTCGGCGGTCCCGGTCACCGGGCAGAGCGGGCTGCCGATGATCTGCGGGTACGCCGTCACGACGGCCCTGAGCGCAGCCTCGACCGCCGCGGTGTCGACGGAGGCCGTCGACGTCGCGGTGTGCCGCGGCGAGTGGCCGGAGTCGCCGGCCATGGCCGCGCCGGCGCCGGCGAAGAGCAGCGTTCCGGATGCGACGACTGCAACGATTCCTGCGGAGACTTTCTTCACGAGAGCCATTGGCTCCACCTCGGATTGGCCGTGCCGATTCCTTGATGAGCGCCGTCCGGGGGGCGGAGGCGCCTGCGGCGCTGGTGAGCGCACTCGAACGGCCGGGCTGCGAAGGGGGCTTGGTCCTCGCCCGCTCCTCATGGAAGCCGGCCGTCGTCGGACAGTTCCAGCCCAACACGTCCAGCCGCGGCGCGCATCCGGAGCGCTCGGCCCGCCCGATCCCCCGCTCCATCCGGCCGGATGCGGCACCGGGGTATCGGCCGGTGCGTGCGGCGACGGAGCGTATCGGGCGTGCCGTCGGGCCGGGTGGACGGGGCGTAGCAGGCCCGACGGCTGTCGCCCGCCACGGCCCCCGCGCCGGGCGGGTCCGTCTGCCGTCCGGGCGCTCGGCGTACGGCATCTGACGGAGGGGCAGTGGAGGATGTCACAGCTCCACTGCGGCGAGCGCGAGTTGGGCCCGAGCGACGAGGCGCGTGCGGGCGGCCCAGCGCCATGCCCTGTCCGGCCGATCTTGCCGGACAGGGCCAAGTCCGGACAGGGCCTGGTCGCGCGGGCCGCCCGGGGCGCCGGCCGACACCGCCGGGCGGAGGCGGCGCGCCGGGCCGTGCCGGCCGGGTCAGGAACCGAGCGGGGTGTCCGGCGTTGTGCCGGCCTGGGCCTGCTCGATGCGCTTCGCGAGCATCGTGGCGAGGCGCTGGGTCAACGCGGGGTCGACGGGGCCGCCCTCGGTGGAGACGGTCGCCACCACGGTGCCCGCGCGCAGCACGAACGCGACGCCGTCCTGCCCGCCGGAATTGCCCTGCCAGGCGCGGCTCTCGGTGCCGATCACGGTCAGCTCGACCGTGCGGTACCGGCTGTCGCCGAAGGAGGCGTACACCTCCTTGAGCTTCTGCTGGGCGGCGGCCTTGTCGGGCAGCGTCTCGACCAGGAACCGGGCGGTGGTGTCGCCCGAGGTGAACCTGGCCTCGCCGCTGAGCGGCTTGCCGTTGCAGGCCGCGGCGTTGGCGGCGCAGTCCCCGGTGTGGTCGGCCCGGTCGACCCGGCGCTTGTCCTGCTCCCAGCCGGGCAGGGCCGCCTGGTCGGGCATCAGCGCGACGACCGTCCGGTAGTCGAGCACCGGGGTCGGGGCGTCCTGCCAGACCTGCGGCGTGCTCGCCCCGGTCGCGCCGCCGCTGCCCGCACCGCCGCCCCCGCCGTTGCCGCCGCCCCGGCCGCCACCGTTGCCGCCGCCCCCGCCGGCACCCGAGGGGGCGGCCTCGCCGGACGGCGTTCCGGCGGGCGCCGCACCCGTGGCGGGCGCCGAACCCGCGGCGGCGGAGGCCTTCGCCCGGTCCTCCCCGGCCTTGGCCGCCGAGCCGCCGGAGCCGCTGGACCCGCAGGCCGCCAGGGCTCCCAGCAGCACACCCGTCGCCGCGACCGCGGCCACCTTCCGTCCGACCGGCCTCATCGTGCTCTCCCTCACGCCCGCCCACCCTGTCCGTGGACCGCCAATGACGGCAGCCATCATCGCCCCCCGCCTCCCCGCCCCTGCACCCGCCCCCTCCGTACCGCCCCGGGGCCCCTCCGCGCTGCCCCCGGCCCCACCGGGTGAGCCGGGCCCGTGGGAGGGGCAGGTCGCCGCCGTCCGGGCTCACGGATCCGCGTCGCCCGGCGCCGGAGCGGGGTGCGGCGGGGGCGGGTGCCGCAGGCCGGGCAGGAAGGCGAGCGCCAGGACGACGACCAGGACGCCGGTGAGGACCGCCATCGCGGTACGGGTCGACGCGTGCTCGTCGAACCAGCCGGTGGCGAGGGTGGCGAACGGGTACAGCAGGCCGCCGACGAGCAGCAGCGAGCCCTGCACCCGGCCCATCAGGGCGTCCGGGACCAGGGCCAGGACCCGGGCGTTGGTCCGCACCACGACCGCCGGGCTGACCAGCGCGATCGCCGCCGTGCAGAGGGTCATCACCAGGGGCGACGGGCGCAGGGCGGCGGCGCCCGCGACGGCGGCGATCACGGCGGTGACGGTGCGCAGCAGGCGGGCGTCGGAGACCCGCGGGAGGCGCGGGGCGAGCAGCGCCCCCGCCACGCCGGCCAGGGCGGTCGCGGCCAGCGCGAGCCCCAGCGACTGCGGGCGGTCGCGGCCCGCGACGAGGACGAGGACGAAGGTGACGCCCGCGGTGGCGAAGTTGACCAGGGCCGACCAGGCCAGCAGCGCCCGCAGGTAGCGGGAGCCGAGGACGTACCGCAGGCCGTCGGCGACCGCGGTCCGCAGCCGGGGCCCGGGTGCGCCCGGTCCGTCGGCCCGGCCGGTGGTGTCGGCGCCCCCGCCCAGCGGTCGGCGGACCGTCAGGACGAGGGCCAGCGACACCAGGTAGGTCACGGCGTCGAGCAGGAAGGGCGTGGCCGGGTGGAGCCGGTACAGCGCGGCGCCGAGCAGCGGGCCGAGGAACTGCACGGCGTACGCCTGGCCCTGGCCTGCGGCGACGGCCGCGTTCAGCTCCCGGCGCGGTACCAGCCGGGGCAGGGCGGCCGAGCCCGCCGGGATCGCGAGGGCGGTCAGCAGCCCCTCGGCCGTGGCGAGCGCGGTGACGGCCGGGAGCGGGCCGTCGCCGCGGAGGACCAGCAGGCCCAGCAGCGCCACGACCAGGGCCCGGCCCGCGTCGGCGGCGATCAGGACGGTCCGGCGGTCCAGGCGGTCCGCGAGCGCACCGGCGGGCAGCTGGCTCGCGAACACCGCGAGCAGCCGTACGGTGGCGACCAGGCCGGCGGCGGACGGTGAGCCGGTCCGGTCGAGGATCCACAACGGGAGGGCCAGCAGGGTGAGTTGCGACCCGAGTGCGGACAGGCCGGCGCCGAGCCAGAGCTGCCGGAAGTCCCGGTGCCGCAGTGGTCCGGCCCGGTGCGGGCGGCGGCGGGCGGGGGAGCGCGGCCGGTCTCCCTTGCCGAGGTCAACCGCCATCGGCCCGCCCCCCGTCCGGTTCGTGCGGTCTGCCCGGCCCATCCGGCCTGCCCGGTCGGCCCGTCCCGCTCGCCCCACCGGCCGCGCCCGGTTCGTCCGTCCCGCCCGCCCCGTCCGGCTCGGGGAGGGTCCGCCACCACGCCGCGACCGCCTCCGCCGCCGCCTCCGGTGGCAGCAGCCCGCGGCCCTCCACCACCCGTCCGCTCCACAGCTCGTACACCTCGCCGGGCTGCGGATCGACGACGACGTGCCCCTCGGCGCGCAGCGCGGCCACATGGCGCCGGGTGGCGGGCTTGTCCCACATGACGGCGTTCATGCTCGGCAGGAACAGCACCGGCCGCGGATGGGCCAGCAGCGCGGTCTGCGCCGGGGAGCCGGCCAGCCCCAGGGCGGCGCCGGCCAGCAGGTTCGCCGTCGCGGGCAGGACCGCGAGACCCCGCGATCGCAGGGCGAGTTCGGTGGGGTTCAACCGGTCGTCCGGGCCGTAGCACTCGTCGGCGTGCCAGGCGAGCGCCTCGGCCCGCAGGAACCGCTCCGCACTGTGGGTGAGTAGCAGGCGCAGCGGCGCCGGCACGCTGCGGCGCAGCCGGACCAGGTAGCCGGGCAGGTCGAGCACGGCGCTCGCCCCGCAGGCGATGACGGACAGCGCGTCGTCACGCATCCCGGCCTCCCGCGGCGGTCGGCAGGACCGCACCGGGTACGGCGGGCAGCAACTCGTCCAGGGTGTAGTTGAAGTCCGCCGAACCGCGGTGCAGCCGGTCCAGGACGAGGGCGATGCCTGCGCTGCCGGTCGCGAAGTCCGTGCTGTAGCGCAGCAGGCTCTCGCCCGGGAACGCCAGGCCCTCCGGTCGGCGGCCCGCCATCGAGAGGATCGCCCGGGCGGCCCGCTCGGCGGGCTCCCGCAGGTCGGGCCGGTCGAGCAGCCGGGCGCAGTCCAGCGCCAGGTTCGTCGGGCCGGCCATGCCCCGGTACAGGCCGGTGGTGACGGTCGCCTGGCCGACGCCGCGGTGCAGGATGCCGTCGAGCGCCCGGCGCAGCACGGCGTCGTCCGGCAGCAGGCGGCGGTAGCGGACGACGGCGGTGCCCACGCCCGCCGAGCCGCGCAGCCAGTACGGGGAGTACACCGCGCTGCCGACCCGGCCCGGGACGGCGAGCGTTCCGTCGTCCTGCGGCACGGTCTGCGCGAGGTCGTGCTCCAGGGCCCGCCGGCCGATCCGCAGGTACGCCGGATCACCGGTGGCGAGGGACAGGTACAGCAGGAACGCGGCGACGCCCGAGGAGCCGTGCGCGTAGCCGACCTGCGGCGCCCGCCCGGTGGCGTCCGGCCAGAACAGGCCGCGGCCGGCGTCCCGGGCGGCGGCGATCAGCCCGTCGCCGATCCGGGCGGCCTCCTGGAGGTAGCGGTCCCGCCCGGTCCGCTGCCGGACGGCGAGACAGGCCAGGCCGAGCCCGGCCGCGCCGGTGGCGAGGTCGGCCGGCAGGGCGCTCTCCGGGGCTGCCGCGCCGCCGAGCGCGCGGTCGAGGACGGCGGCGCCCCAGTCGTGCTCGCCCGCATCGCAGAGCGTCCAGCCGACGCCCGCCAGCCCGAAGCAGAGCCCGGGCGGGAGACGGTCGAGGGCCGGTTCGCCGCGGGTCATCCACGCCCGGATCGGCTCCGGGAACCGGCCGGTGACGCCGTGTACGGCCCGCAGGACCCCGGCCGCGCCGTGGGCCACCGACCAGGGGTTGGTGCGGAAGACCGCCGGGTCGGCGGGGAACGGCCGGTCGTCGCGCTCCGGCGTCATGACCGCCTCGATGAACGCCACCGCGTCCGCCACCGCGCCGGGCAGGTCCAGCTGCTCCTCGGGCGCCTCGTCGAGCGGCAGCCCGAGCGTGCGCAGCAGTCCGTCCACCGGCCGGCGCAGCAGCCCGGCGACGTGCCGGGTGGAGCGGGCCAGCGCGGGCGGGTCGAGCGCGAGCAGGGTGTTGCGGGGCAGCAGCATCGCCAGTTCTACCGCCGCCACGGCGTAGCCGTCGAACGCCCGGCCGTCGGTCGGGCCGGTTTCGCCGGTGGCGTCCTTGCGGTCGGCCGGAGCCGGCGGGGCGAACCCCGGCGTGCCCGGCTGCCGCCCCTGGCGGGCGTGCACCCGCCGCACCGACTCGAAGTCGATCAGCCGCACCCGCAGCGTCCCCGGATCGACCAGGACATTGGTCAGCGACACGTCGCCGTGCACCAGGTCCCGGGCGTGGCAGACGGCGAGGGCCTCCCGCAGGCCGGCCACCACCGTGTCGACCACCCGCGCGTACTCGGCCGCCGCCCGCGCGCTCGGGTCGTTGGAGGCCACCGGATTGCGCAGGCCGATGAAGCTCACCAGCGCCTGCCCCTCGACGTACTCCTCGGCGAGGAACAGGTGCTCCCACTCCTCGAACAGTTCGAACGGCTCCGGGGCCACCCCGGTGCCGCGCAACCGCTCCAGGGCGTCGAACTCGCGCCGCAACCGCACCTGCGCGTCCGAACCGTCCTCGGCGAACGCGGTGTGCGGACGCGCCTCCTTCAGCACCACCGGCCGGCCGTCCGCGACCCGCCGCGCCAGGTACACCCCGCCCGCCCCGCCGTAGTGCAGCGACCGGGTCACCTCGTACCCGTGCAGGACGTGCGAGGCCGGGGCGGCCGGCGGCTCCTCCTCGAACAGCTCCGGCACCCACGGCGGCCGCCGGTACACCGGCACCCGCTCGTCCGCCCACCGCTGCCCGTCCGGCCCGTGCAGCACCGGCAGCGACGTCCCGTCCGCCGCCACCGCCCCCGACGGAGTGAACTCGCCGTACCGGTAGTACAGGCAGCCCGAGTCGCCGTAGCGGCGGTCCGTCAGCACGTACGGCCCGCGCACCCCCGCGAGCGGCCCGGCCAGGCGCGCCAGCAGCTCGCGGCACTGCTCCGCGGACCGCGGGTAGACCACGACGACCTTGCCGATCTGCCCCGGCGGCCACCACCGCGCCGCCCCCAGCCGGACCAGCCGGGTCGAGCGCAGGCACTTGAACGTGAACGGCGTCCGCCGGAACTCGGCCGCCACCGCGCGCAGCGCCGCCGGCGCGTCCTCGGCCACCGCCGAGACGTGGATCTTCCAGCCGTGCGCGGGCAGTTCGGGCCCGGTCGGCGGCCGACACCGCGCCCACACCCCCGACGCGGTGACCTCCCCCTCGGCGCCCACGAGTTCCGCGAGCTCCTCCTGGAGGTCCGGGACGAACGGGGCCCGGCCCAGGGTCTCGAAGAACAGCGGATCGGCCACGGAGAAGGCCTGGTACTCGTCGAATCTGCGCATGACGCGCTCCTCGCTGACAGCGGGACAGGAAACGGAGGTGGACCCGGGCCGGACGCCCTCGGCCGGTTGTCCGGCCCGGGTCGTTCAGGGGTGGGTCAACAGGCGTTGCTGACACCGCTGGAGAGGGAGCACACAATGGCGGCAGGGCCGAACAGGCCCCGCTCGACGTCGTCCTCGTCGAGCGCGAGGCCGATCAGGGAGAGCACGTTCTGCATCCGGGAATTCACCTCCTCCCCGGTTCGGAGGCGGCCACCGCATCCGGGCCGGCCCGCGTCGGTACCGGCCCGGACGGGTGAGGTCAGCAGGCGTTGCTGATGCCGCTGGAGAGGGAGCACGAGACACCCACGGGTCCGTACAGGCCCCGCTCGGTGTCGTCCTCGTCGATCACGAGGTCGATCAGGGAGAGCACGTTCTGCATCCGGGAATTCACCTCCTCCCACCACGGTCACGCCGGCAGCCCCGGCAGCGGACCCGATCGACGACCGGGCGCTGCTCCACTGTCACCCGCCCACCGTCCCGACCGACTGAGGCACCGGCCCCGCCCCGGTCCCGGGCCCTCGGGCACGCTCCGTCCGGGAGCCGGGAAACGGTTCCGCCCCCGACCCGTTTCCCGGGCGGGGGCGGAACCGTACGGACCGGGGCCCTCCTACAGCAGGCGCTTGATGTCGCCGCGGGTGCGGTAGAAGCCGCCGCTGCCGGACTCCACGACCTCGGTGACCAGGTAGCGGGCGCCGGCCACGCGGATGTCCTTCGGGAACTGCACGCGGCGGGCCGGGTCGAAGCCCTGCGCGACCACCCGGACGCGCAGGCGGGTGCCCTCCTGCACGCACTCGACCTCGATGCCGGTGGCCGCGCCGGCCGAACCCGCCGTCACCGACTCGACCTCGGCGCTCGCCACGGTCGCCGTCCAGCCGCTGCCGTCCACCTCGGCGGCCTTCGGGAGCGTGCCGTCCTCGGCCGCGCTGACCGCCTGCTCACTGGCGTCCAGGCAGGCCAGCGAGCCGTCGGTGGTCACGATGTACAGCCGGCCGTCGCGGTACTGCATGCTGTACGCCGAGCCGCAGCCGGTGCCGAGCTTCCAGAGCCGGGTGCCGTCGGCCGCGAAGCAGTAGACCGAGGAGTGGTTGTCCCCGGCGAAGACGTAGCGGCCGTCCGGCGAGGCCGCGCAGGAGAACACCGCGGCGTCGCAGCGGTAGCGGGCCACCTCGGAGCCGTCCGCCTTGCGCAGCCGGTGGACCCAGCCGCGCGAGGTGCCGGCGAAGACCTCGTCGCGCTCCTGCCAGCCGAACAGCACGTCGCCCTGGGTGGCGGTGTGCCACACCGGGTCGCCGCCGCGGGCCTCGTAGCGGCCGACGCCGCGCGAGTGGCCGTGGTACACGCCGTCGTCGTCGCAGCGGACCATCCAGCCGTCGGTGCCGGTGGCCTTGCGCCGCCACTGGAACTCGTCCTCGTGGTCGACCGTGGTGATGCCGCCGCGGGCGTCGGCGACGCCGAGCACGCCGTCGTGGATGTCCAGCCAGTAGATGTCGACGTCCTCGGCGATCTCGTACGCCACCCGCGGCACCTTCCCGCCGAGGTCGTACACCTTGCCGTCGTCGCAGCCGGCGTAGATCCACCAGTCGTCGGCGACGATGCACTTGACGCCGTCGGGCAGCCCGTAGCGGCCGGTGACCTCGCCGTCGTGGGTGAGGGTGTAGACGTCGCCGCGCTCGTTGCCGACCCAGGCGTGCTCCTCGCCGACGAAGATGCCGAACGCCGCCGCACCCGAGCGGAACCGCCACAGCACCGGGGCCTGACGGGCGGTCGAGCCGGTGCTGACGATCGCCCGGCGGGTGACCGCGCGCCGCTGCCGGACCCCGCGGACGGCCGGGGCGTAGCCCTTGCGGACCTTCTCGCCGATCTTCTTCGCCGCCGCGGCGGCGGCCTTCTCGGGCGTCGGGTAGGAGGTGGTCTTGGCCTGGCCGCCGTCACCGATCCGCCCGTAGGTGATGGTCACGTCGGTGCCCGCGACCTTGACCTCGTAGAACTTGTGGGCGCTGCCCGAGTCCTCGGACAGCTCCAGGTAGGTGACCTGTTCGTCGGTGGCGACCGGCATGGCGGAGGGCCCCTTTCGGGCGGTGGCGGAAGCGGTGTCGTCCGGGCGGTGCCCGCCGACACCGCACAAGCTAGCCACCCGCACCGACAACCCGGCCGGCAGCCCCCGCCCCGCATGCGCGGCCTACCCGGCCCGGCGCAGCCGACCGACGACACGTCAGCGGCGGCCCTCGTCGGCGGTCCGCGCCGTCCCGACGCGCGCTCGCGCCGCCGGAGCCCCCTCGGCCGGAGGGTGAAGTCGATCACTTCGCACCCGGCATTCGAACAAGGTGGCGAGACGGTGTGGCACGCTGCGACCAGCAAGTGAGGGTTCACGCCGGCCTCGGCCGGTGCATGGGGACGGGGGTCCTTCGATGTCGGTGTTCGCTGCGGTGCCGGATGCTCCGGGCACGGTCCGGCCGCCGGCCGACCGGCTCGCGGTCTGCGCGGAGGTGCTGCACCACAGAGGTACGGCGACGGAGGCGTTGCGCGAGCTGGCGCAGTGCCGGACGAACGTCGAACTGCTCGACGCGGTCCACCTGATGTGGTGCGGACCGGGCTGCGGCGAGGGAGCGTCCTGCACCTTCCTGCACCACCCCAGGACCGCCCCGAGGCCCGCCGCGGCTCCGCGCGCGCCCCGGTCCCGGTACAACAGGGACACCGCGGAGCTGTACTCCCTCATGGGCGGCGCCGGCTACACCGCGCACACCCCGCAGGCCCACGAGGCGAACCTCTGGCCGCTGCTCCGCGCCGTCCTGACCGGGGCGGACGACGGCGCGGGCGCCCGGGTCGACTGGACCGACTGGGCCCGGAAGGGCGATCCGACGGCCGCCGAGGTGGTGGCGTTCGCCTGCCGCGACTCGCTGCAGTGGACGGCCAGTTGGTGCGGCGAGCGGTACGCCGAGCAGCCGGGCTTCCTGCACTACGTCGCCCTCAGCACGATCTGCGACGACCTCTGCATCCCGCCGTCGGCGCTGGTGCGCGGCGAGTTCCGCCTGTACGGCCGCTCGGCCGCGGACGTCGTCGCCGCCCTGGAGGCGCAGGGCTGGGGGTACGACGCGGTGCCCGCGCTGCTCTCGCTGGTCCGGGAGTACCTGTACCAGTACGCCGAGAAGGTCGACCACGCCCCCGCCGACCACGCCCCCGCCGACCACGCCCCCGCCCGCGGACGGGTCGGCCTGCACGCCCGGCTCAACCGGTCGGCCTCCGTGTGGGATGCCGCCGTCTACCGCACGCACTCCGCCAACAACTACGGCTGCGGCATCGGGGTGGCCCGCCTGTACGGCACCGGCCCCGTCCCGTACGCCCGGCTGATGGACAGTGCGATGGCCGACGCCATCTCGATGGACCTGGTCAAGTCCGCCACGGACGTCTACCACCTGGACGCCCACCAGCCCACGGCGGACGAGCTGCTGGCCGCCCGCCGGAAGGCGGCCTACCACGCGCTCTACCTGGACCTCATCGACGACCTCGTGGCCGGCGGGGTGCCGGAGTCCCTCGTCCACTACGGCCGCGCCGGGTTCCTGTACGTGCCGATCATGGAGCGCTACAACGAGCGCCGGACGGGCCGCCGCACCCCGCTGCGGCCGGCCGTCGCCGCCCGGCTGCGCGCGCTGTTCGGCGACACGCCCGTGGACCCCGCGGTCGAACGGCGCTTCCGGGCACGGCGGACCGGAGCCTGACGGGCCCGTCCCTCCCCCCGATCCCTCCCGTCTCCCCGGCTGCCGGGCCGGGGAGACGGGAGCGGAGCGGTGGGTGTCACGGCCGCCCGGCGGCCCCCTGTTCGGCCCGGGCCGCCTGCCAGGCGTCGGCGAACAGGGCGGGCAGCGGGCGGGACGGGACCGCCGCCGCGTGGGCGCCGCTCGCCCGGGCCGGGTCGGCGGGCAACAGGGCCGACTTGGCGGCCTCGACCGGCAGCCGCGGCACCTTCGGCTCCAGCCACGGGCCGGGCAGGAACAGGCTGCGCCCGGCCCGCGGCCGACGGCCCTCCACGGCGAGCCCGGTGTCGCGGACCTGCTGCCGGGCGGCCTTCAGCGCGGTGGCCGACCAGCCGGTCCACTGCCGCACCTGGCGGTCGGTGGGGTCCGGCAGGGCGAGCAGCATCAGGTACAGGGCCGCCGCGTCCGCCGGGACGGCGAGGGTGTCGGCACATTCGGCGACGACCTCCGGTGCGCTCCGGCGCGGGTCCTGCTCCCAGCCGGGGGTGCGGTCGGCGTCGGCCGCCAGGTGCCGGCCGAGTGCGTCGAGGTCGCCGGAGAGCAGGATCCGCAGGTCGGTCAGGGCGGGCAGTCCGGTGCCCGAGGGCAGTGCCTGCGAGGGCTGGAGGCGGTCGTAGTAGTCGTCGATCGCGTCGAGCGCGGGGTCGTCGGCGCCGTCGAGCAGCTCCGGGCGCACCAGGACGTGCCACTGCCGCAGGGCCTGGTCGTCCACCACCTCGACGCCGGCCAGGTCGGCCAGCGGCAGCGGGGACGGCGGCTCGCCCATGGCGGCCCACCGGTCGGCGGAGAACACCCGCCAGGCCGCGGCACCGGTCTGCCGCGCAGCCTCCGCCGTTCGGAGGGCCGCTGCGCCGAGCGCGGGCCGCAGCGGGTGCCCGGCGGGCGTGCGGTAGGCCAGCCACGCCATCGCGTAGGGCGAGGCGTACGGGGCGGGCGCGCAGTCCGGGCCCGTGGCCGGAGCGAGGGCCGCGGCCAGCAGCGCGTCGAGCCGCCGGCGGCGCCTGCGCAGCCCGTCCGGGCCCGGGTCGACCGCGGGACCGGGGCCGGTGGGGGCCCAGTCGCCCTTGGGGAAGCGGATCTCGCGCCCGGCCTGCACCAGCAGCTCGGTGGGGACCGGGGGCGCGCCGAAGCGCTCGTGCCACCAGGCCACGGCCCGGTCGAGGTCGGGTCCGTGTGTCCACAGCCGCTCCGGGTCGTCCGGGAGCAGCCGGTCCCGGATCGCCTGGAGGGCGTCGTGGCCGATCCGGTCGGCGGCCTTCTTCTCGGCGGCGGTCGGGTGGTTCCGGTTGTAGGTGCGGACGGCGAGCAGGGCGCCCGCCTCCTCGGTGGTCAGCACGAGCCGCCGGGCCAGCTCCTCGGCGGCCTCGGGGCGCGCGGGCAGCGGGCCCCGTTCGGCGAGCAGTTCGAGGTAGCGGTGCAGCCGGCGGACGTCGGCCCGGGCGACCAGGTGGTGCTCGTGCTGCACCTCGCAGCCGGCGGCGGCCAGCGGGCCGTCCGGCGGGAACGTGCCCGAGGGGGCGTACTCCAGCAGCGAGGAACGGTTGTAGCTGCTGTGGAGCACCACCGCGGTCGACCGGGCGGTGCGGTAGACGTGGCCGACCGGGGGAGTGGGCCGGCCGCCCGGACGGGAGACCGTGACGGTGCGCCAGCGGCCCGTGCCCTGCTCGGCCACGAACGGCAGGTCGGCGTACTCGCGCACCACGGTGCCGCTCACGGCGTCGCCGCGCAGCAGCTCGGTCTGCGGGTCGATGACCAGGTAGGGGAAGGCGGCGGACGCGCCCGGAACGATCGCGCTCGGGTGGTCGAGGTCGCCGTCCCACAGCGTGCCGTCGGCGGCGGTCGCGTGCAGCAGTCGGCCGAGCCGGACCCGCGCCGGCACGGGGGCGGCGGGTCGGTCGGGGGCCCCGTCGGGCGCGTGGGCCGCACCGGTGGCCGTACCGCCGGCGGCAAGGCCGGTGCCTGCGGGATCGGTGCCGACGGTGGGATCGGTGCCGGTGGCGGGGTCGGTCTGCGGGGCGGCCTCGGGGGTCAGCAGCGGGAGGAGGTGGGCGAGCCCGTTGCGGCAGTTGGCGGCGATCTGTATCAGCCGGGCGAACTCGGTGTCGACCGCGTCCGCCTCGATCTCCAGGAGCCGGGCGATCCGCTGGCGGACGAGGCCCGCGACCCCGTCCCGGAAGACGGACTGCGCCTCCACCCCGCGCAGCAGCAGTTCGGCGCCCGCCCGGTCCAGCCCGTGCTGCGGTGCCGCCTCGGCCACGGCGGCCAGCAGCAGCCCGGCGACGTCCACGGCGGCCAGCCGCTCGGCCCTGCCCGGGTCGGCGAGTAGCGCGGCGGCGGCGCCGATGTGCATGAAGCGGGCCAGCATCAGCGCCACCTCGTCCAGGTCGAGGACGGGCAGCTCGGCGAGCTCCTCGTCGCACCACTCGGCGAGGGTGCGGCGGCCGAGGCCGGTGCCGACCAGGGCGGGCACGTCGGCCCAGCCCTTGGGGTCGTGCGGCTGGTACCAGAGGTTGTTGGCGTCGCCGCCGTTGGTCAGCTCGAACTCGGCCCGCAGCAGCGCCCGGATCTCGCGGGCGAACCGCGGGTCGGCGGTCAGCGCGTGCAGTTCGGGGCGCGTCGCCGTGGCGAGGTGGTGCAGGTGCGGGTCGGCGAGCTGCGGCGGCGGGTCGGCGACCGGCGCGCCCGCGGCCAGCAGCAGGTCGAGAATGTCCAGCCGGACGATGCCGCGGCCCCGCCGGTTGCGGTCCCGCCGGCCGGCCCAGGGCAGGTCCACGGGCACGCCGTCGGCGGCGATCCGGGGCGCCAGCAGTCCGGCGAGCCGGTGCAGCCCGGGCCCGGGCGCCGGTCGGTACGACAGGTCGGCCAGCACGACCAGGCCGCGCAGCCAGTCGGCGGCGGCGCCGGGAGCGGCCCCGCCCTCGCCGGCCGGCCCGGTCAGCAGGGCCAGCGCACCGGTCCGCTCCAGGTAGTCGACCGGCAGGTCCGAGTCCAGCATCCCGGCCTGCGGCCCGGCGGCCACCACCTCGTGGGCGAGATCGGGGAGTTCGGCCAGGACGAGGTCCCAGGCGGGCGAGGCGAGCACGGCGGTCCAGAACTCGCGACCGGCGTCGCCCCACAGGTCCCGGGCCGGCAGCCGCAGGACTGCGAGCCGGGCGAGTTCACGGGCGGGGTCGAGCCCGGCGGCGCGGGCGGTGCGCACGAGGTCCGCGACCAGCCGGGGGCGCGCCCCCTCGCGGACCGTCCGTACGGTGAGCAGGGCCAGGGTGCGGCGGGCCGCGTCGCGGTCGGCGCCCCGCGCGGTGACCTGCTTGATGCGCTCGCGCAGGGCGCTGTCGGTGAGCGCACCGGCGGCGTCCATGGCGGCGTAGCGGGCGTCCAGCCACTCCTGGTCGACGCGGTCGCCGGCGGTCCGATCGGCGGCCCGCGCCCGGCCGAACCAGGCCGCCGCGTCGGCCCGTTCGCCGCCGTGGTGCAGGCACCGGTCGGCGACGCCGTCCAGGAAGCAGCGCAGCAGGGCGGGTTCGGCGCCGGCGAGCTCCTTCAGCACGGCGTCCACGTCGCGCTTGATGAACACCCGCCAGGCCGCGGTGGCCTGTTCCATGCGCTCCACGTAGTGCAGCACCTCCTCCGTCCGCGCGGGGTGCTCGGCCAGCGCGGACTCGGGGAACGGCACGGCCCCGGGGCCCGCCAGCCCGGTCGCCCGGACGTCCACCAACTCCCAGCCCAGGTGGGCCATCAGCCGGTCGCGGTGGCGGGCCGCATCCGCGGTGGTGAGCAGGACCCGCACCCCGTCGGGCAGCGCGGGGTGCCGGTAGCGGCGGGCCAGCAGCGCGTCGTCGACATCCTCCTCCGGCTCCCGGCCCCCGGCGGCGGGGACGAGCCCGGCCCGCGCCAGCGCGTCCTTCCAGGCGGCGTCCGCGGCGAGCACCTCCACCACCTCGCCCGGCACCGCGACGGCCTCCCGCACCAGGCGCTCCGCCTCCTGACGGCACGCCCGCTCGTGCGCCGTCACCCCGTCGGCGAGGGCGAACAGCCGCGCCAGCCCCGCGTGTCCGACCAGCGCGGGCGGCACCTTCTTCAGCGCCCGCCCGCGCTCGTTGCGGAAGACCACCCGCCCGTCCTCCAACCGCGCGGTGTACCCCGCCGCACCGATCTCCCCACCCATGCCGTGCTCCCCGTGATGATCGTCAACCAGCCCGCGCAGCCTAGCGACCCCCACCGACGCCCCACCCCCACAGGGCAGCCGCCCCGAGGGGGGCGTCCGCCGGTGGGACCGGGGATTCTCCTCCCGCGACAGAGCCTCGGCATCCGTGGCTTCCCGAGCTCTCGCCGGCTCGACCTCCCCGCTGGCCGCTACCGGCTACGACGACTCCATCACTGTGGGTGATGAACTCCCGGTGATCGTGCAGGGGCGGGCGGAACTCCGGCGGAAGTCGGGCCCGCTCGGTTCGGCCGAGCGAGTCGGATACCGGTGCGCGGTCTGCGACATATCACGCAGGCCACGTTTACCGGGCCGTCGGAATGACGGCGGGCCAAGGGCGGGAAGGGAGCGCAACCCGATGGGTGAGCAGGCGGAACCGGTTCAGCCCGATGCACGGCCGATCACCGCGCAGGTAACGGTGGCCGGCCGGGAGGCGGCGATGCTGCGGGAATTGGCGCATGTGCTGGGGCGCCCGGCGGAGGCTTTGGCTCTGGAGTATGCGGTCGGATCGTTGAAACTCCCCACCACGGCGATCGGTGGCTCGGAGTTCGCCGATTGGGCGCTGTTCGACGGTCCGCCGGACTTGGCCTCCCGTGCTGACGAGCATCTGGCCGAGGGGTTCGGCCGGTGACACCACAATCGGTCCCGGAGTTCGCAGTTGCCGACACCGGTGTGCTCCTCGCCGCGTTCAATCGGCGGGACGAAATGCACAAGGCCGGGGTCGAGTCCTGAACCTTCCTGGCGTCCTGGTTGTCTCCCCACTGGTACTGGCCGAACTCGACTACCTGCTCCTGTCCCGCGCCGGCGAACGTGCGGCCGTTGACGCCGTCACTCGGCTCGGAGCTCTTGCCGGGCAGGGGCGGATTCTGATCGCGACGGTCGACCGGCGGCTTTTGTGTGAGGCGGAGGAACTGATGCGTCGGCATCTAGGGCAGGCACTCGGGCTGACCGACTGTGTGAATGCTGTGCTCGCCTGGCGCCTTTCCCGTCCGGCGCTAATGCCCTTCGACCGGCACTACCACGCGGTCCTGGCTCCCCGCCGCTTGGGCGAGCCTCCGCTGGAGGTCCACCCCTCGCCCATGTGACCGACCGGTCGTCGACCGAGGAGGGCCGGGTCCGGAACTTCTGCGGGTATCGGGCAGGGGCCCGGGTCCACCGGGTGCCGGGTCCGTCCGCGGTCAGTCCCAGCCGGTGTCGGCGCCGTCGGCGGCCGGGCCGGCCGGGGCGTGCCCGGGGGCCGGCGCCGCCGGCGGGGCGGCGGTGCGCGTGACGGTCCGGTGCGTGGGCTTCATCGGGTCCCCCAGGGATGCGGGTGCGGAAACCGGGCACGCGTCCCCCGCAGGGGATCGGTGATCTTGGCCCGGTGATCGCCAGAATCACCCGCAGGCCCGAGGGGGACAAGCCGGTTGCCGTACCAACCATCGGTGCCGGCCCGTCCCACGGCGCCGACCTGGGGTTTGGGACGGCGGCCGGGCGGAGGTTGAGACGGGCCGCCCGCCCGGGTCGGCCCCGCCGAGCCGCTCTACCGTCCGAGGATGCTGATCCCGAGCATGCGGGCGCCGGTCTCGGTGCGCGGGCGGTGCGAGCTGCCGGGGGCGAACACCACGTAGCTGCCCGCGCCGAGGCGCCGGCCGCGGTCGATGAACTCGCCGGACACCACGTAGTAGCGCTCCTCGCCCTCGTGGACGTCCACCTCGGGCCACTCGGTGCCGGGTGCGAAGTCGTACAGCCAGCCGCGCGCCCATGCGGTGGCGGGCAGTCGGCGCCGGACGATGCCGGGCACCACCTCGACCGCCTCGACCTCGTCCACGTGCAGGAACTGAACACCGTCGGTCTCTGTCGTCATGCCGACCATGCTTCCGACCGGACCGGCACCGGAACCAGTGTCAGGATCGACGCGGGCGGGTACTTTTCTGCCATGGTTCCCCATCGGGTGGTCGCCCTGGTGCTGCCGCCGCAGTCGACGTTCGAGCTGGCGTGTGCCGCCGAGGTGTTCGGTCTGAGCCGGCCGGGCCTGCCCGCGCGGTACGGGTTCGGCGTCTGTACGGAGCGGCCGGGCGCGGTGCCGACGCTGGCGGGCTACGACATGGCGGTCGACCGGGGGCTGGACGCCCTGGAGGACGCGGACACCGTGGTCGTCCCGGGCTGGCAGGAGCGCGACCGCGCCGCGCCGCCCGCGGTGGTCGACGCGCTCCGGCGGGCCCACGGCCGCGGCGCCCGGCTGGTCGCGATCTGTTCCGGGGCGTTCCTGCTGGCCGAGGCGGGGCTGCTGGACGGCCGCCGGGCGACGACGCACTGGCGGATGGCCGCCGAACTGGCCGCCCGCTTCCCCGCCGTCCGGGTCGAGCCGGACACCCTGTACGTCGACCTGGGCGACGTCGCCACCAGTGCCGGCACCGCGGCGGGCATCGACCTGTGCCTGCACCTGGCCCGGACCGACCACGGTGCCGCGCACGCCGCGCAGCTCGCCCGGCACATGGTCATGCCGCCGCACCGGGAGGGCGGCCAGCTCCAGTACGCCGCTCCTGCTCCGCCCGACCGCCCGGCCGACTCGCTGGCCCCGGTGCTCGACTGGGCCGCCGAGCGCCTGCACGAGCCGATCGGCGTCCCGGACCTGGCCGCCCGGGCGGGGGTCTCCGAGCGGACGCTCGCCCGCAGGTTCAGCCGGCAGCTCGGTACCGGGCCCGGCCGCTGGCTGCTCCAGCAGCGCGTGCTGGCCGCGCGCACCCTGCTGGAGGAGACCGACCTCCCGGTGGAGGCGGTCGCGGTGCGGGTGGGCCTGTCCTCGGCGACCAACCTCCGCAGGCGCTTCCACGCCGTCGTGCACACCACACCGGCCGCCTACCGGCGTTCGTTCGGCGGCGGCCGCTCCCCGGGGAGCGGCGCTCAGACGTCGATCGGCCCTCAGACGTCGATCGGCGCGAGCCCGGGGTAGACGTCGTTCCAGCGGTAGCGGCGGCAGCGGAGGTGGAAGTACACGTAGCCGCCGAGGTAGCGCTCGACGTGCGGGCGCTGCTCGTCGGTGGCGAGGGCGAGGAGGCGGTCGCGGGCGGCCAGTCCGCCGGCACCGCGTTTGCGCGGGCGGCCCGGGCCGCGCAGAGTCGGTGGCATGGGTTCACCCGAGTACCTGGGCCCCGCGCTGGTACTGGCGGAGGACCGGGAGATCCAGGTCGACGCCGAGCTCGTCGGAGACGTCCCCAGCCTGGGGCTGCCCAGTTGGACGGGGGCGCTCCACCTGAAGGACGCCCGTCAGGTGGGCGGGCTGCCGAGGGTCGGCCGGCTGCGCCTGCCCGGCGGCTGGGAGGGCGGCTTCGCCGTGATGCGTACGGTGCTGGGCGTCTCCACGGTCTGGGTCCGGGGCAACGACCTGGAGGCCTCCCCGGCCGACTGGCCCGCCTGAGGTACCGCCCGTCCCGCCGTGGCCCGATCCGCCGCGGCCTGCCTGACGCGGTGGCCCGATCCGCCGCGGCTTGAGGCACCGCCGGCCCCCGGCGTCAGGGTGTCGGGACGGCCTGGGTGGACCAGATGGTCTTGCCGCGGGCCCGGAAGCGGGTGCCCCAGCGGTGACTGAGGGACATGACCAGGAACAGCCCGCGTCCGCCCTCGTCGGTTTCCTCGGCCTGGCGCATGTGCGGGGCGGTGCTGCTGTTGTCCGACACCTCGCAGATCAGCTCGCGGTCGCGGATCAGGCGCAGGGTGATCGGGGCCGCACCGTAGCGGATGGCGTTGGTGACCAGCTCGCTGACGATCAGCCGGGTGGTCTCGACGAGGTCGTGGAGCTGCCACTCGGCGAGCTGCTGGGCGGCGAGGCTGCGGGCCTTGGAGACGGCTGCGGGGTCGTCCGGCAGGGTCCAGACGGCCACCCGGTCGGCGGCCAGGGTGCGGGTGCGGCCGAGCAGCAGGCTGGCGTCGTCCTCGGAGGCGGCGGGTTGCACGGCGTAGGCGGCGTCGTCGCAGAGCGCGGCGAGGTCGCGGTCGGGGCGGGCGAGCACCTCGTGCAGCAGTCGGCGGGCGTCGTGCTCGCTGCGGCCGCGGGCGTGCAGCAGGCCGGTGGTGGGCAGGGCGATGAGGCTGCCCTCGGGGAGTTCGACGGACGCCGCCTCGTAACCCCCGCCGCGGCCGAGCGGTGGGCCGACGCGCAGCGGCAGGTCGATCGGCCGGCCGTCCGGGCCGCTGAGCAGGGGGGCGGGGTGGCCGGCGCTTGCGGCGGTGCAACGGCGCGAGAGCGGGTCGTAGACCAGGTACAGGCAGGTCGCCGAGACGACCGCGGCGGGGTCGGCGGACGCGTCCGCGTCGCGGACCTCGCCGGCCTCGGGGCCCGCGAGGTCCGCGGGGCCCCCGATGCCGTCGGCGTCCGCGGGGTCCTCGGGACCGGGGGCGGCCGCGGGTTCGGCGGCGAGGTGCTCGGTGGCGTCGTCGAGGGCGGCGAGGAGTTCGGCCGGGGCGGGGTCCTGCGCGGCGAGGGTCCGGACGGCCACGCGCAGCTGTCCCATGGTGGCGGCGGCCTCGATGCCGCGTCCGCCGACGGTGCCGACCGTCAGGGCGACCCGGGTGCCGGAGAGGGGCACGATGTCGAACCAGTCGGCGCCGTCGTCGCCGCCCAGGTGGAGGCAGGCGGTGTCGACAGCGGAGACCTCGGGCGGACGGGAGGGCAGCAGGCGCCGTTGCAGGGCGGTGGCGAGGGTGCGTTCGCGGGTGTAGGCGTGGGCCTTGGCGAGGCTGAGGGCGGTGCGGGAGGCGAGCTCCTCGGCGAGTTGCAGGTCGCCGGCGTCGAAGGGGTCGGCGCGGCGGTGGCGGATGAAGACGGCCAGGCCGAGCACCGTGTCGTGGACGGCCAGCGGGGTGGCGATGAGGGTGTGGATGCCCCGTTCGGCGAGCCGCCGGGCGCGCTCCGGGTCGGCGGCGAGCCAGGGCGCGTCGGGGTCGAGCCGGGTGATCAGCCGGGGGCGCAGGTCGGCCAGGCTCTGGGTGAACGGGGTGTGCGGCGGTAGGCCGAAGAGGGTGCCGGGCTCCACCTGGGAGGCGTGGTGGCGGCCGTCGACGTCGCGCAGTGCGGCCCGTTGGAACACGGCGTCGCGGCCGCTCCGGCCGTGCCGCAGCTGTCTTCCCTGCACCGTCTCGGTGAGGAGGTCGACGACGATGCCGTCGGCGAAGGCGGGTACGGCGACCGCGGCGAGTTCCTCGGCGGTGGTGGCCTCGTTCAGGGTGGTGCCGATGTTCCGGTGGGCGTCGGCGAGGACGGCCAGGCGGCTCTGGGCCTCTTCCCGCGCGGTGACGTCCTCGACGAGTGCGGCCAGGCCGAGAATCCGGCCGACCGGACTCTCCAGGCGGAACAGCGACACGGACAGCGCCGCGGCCCGCGGGGGGTCGGCGGGCCGGTGCCAGCGCAGCAGCCGGGAGCGGACCGGTTCGCCGTCGGCCAGGACGCGGCGGGCGAGGGCGGTGAGCTCCCCGGCGTCGACGCCGGGGGCGAAGTCGGTGACGGTGTGGCCGAGCACGTCGCCCTCGGGGAGGTCGCGCAGTCCCCGGGCGGCGCGGTTGTAGCGCACCACGCGCAGGTCGGTGTCCAGGACGAACAGGCCGACGGGGGAGTGGGCGAACAGGGCGCGGACGAAGGCCGCGTCCGTGGCCGACGGTTCGGACATCGCCGGCACCACCTCCCGCCGTTCGGGTCCTCTGCTGACCACGATCGCAGCCCGGGCCGACGGCAGCACCCGGACGGCTCTGCCGGAGGCGGCGCGGAGGGCCCCGCCGGATGCTCCCCGTGACGCCGCAGGCACGGCGGGCGATCGGGCGGCGTCGGCGGTCGCCGTCCGGCCGGACGAGGCCTTCCGATTCATGAGTTGAAGCATCCAGTTGTGCTGAGTGTCCGTCATCGATGCGCGTAGAGCGGCGAATCATGGGACTTCAAGGCCAGCTCGGCGGGGGTGTCGGGCGTCGATACCGTGCGTTCACAAAGATAACGAAAGATGCAGAGCGTGAACGATTGACCGTTTACATATTGACGTGCGCCTCGGCGCTGGGTTGACTCCTCACCCCCAGCCCTGCCGCACCCGCGCGGCCCTGCCCCGGAGGCCACCCCCGCCATGCACGTACTCCTGCGCCGCGTCGCCGTCGGCGGTGCCGCCGTCTCGATGGCCCTCGTCACGACTGCCTGCGGTGGTGCCGGCGACAGCAAGCCGAGCGCCGCGCCCCGGACTTTCGGCGGGGCGATCGGCCTGCTGCTCCCGGAGAACAGCTCCTCCGCGCGCTACGAGTCGTTCGACAAGCCCTTCGTCGAGGCCAAGGTCACCTCGCTCTGCCCCGACTGCATCGTGACGTACGCCAACGCCGAGGGCTCGGCCGCCAAGCAGAAGGAGCAGTTCGACGACCTGGTCGCCCGCGGCGTCAAGGTCATCCTGCTGGACGCCGTCGACGCCCGGGTCACCCGCAGCTGGGTCTCCGAGGCCACCGGCAAGGGTGTGAAGGTCATCGCGTACGACCGGCTGGCGACCGGGCCGGTGGCGGCGTACGTGTCGTTCGACAACTTCAAGGTGGGTGAGCTGCAGGGCGAGGCGCTGCTCACCGCGCTGGGGCCGAAGGCGTCCGAGGCGAACATCGTCATGATTAACGGGGACGAGGCGGACCCGAACGCGGCGAAGTTCAAGGCGGGCGCCCACCGGGCGCTGGACGGCAAGGTCAAGAAGATCGCCTACGAGCAGTC